>CABRSG010000127.1 GCA_902473545.1 uncultured Lachnospiraceae bacterium
GCCGTCGATGCGCGCCGCCTCCATCATCTCTCCCGGTATGCCCTCCGCAAACTGCTTGATCAGAAATACGCCAAACGGCCAGCCCACGATCGGGAAGATTACCGCCCAGATGGTATTGTACAGATTCAGCGCCGACATTTCCCGGAGCAGCGGGATCAGGATAACCTGTTTCGGCAGCGCCATCGCACAGACAATCAGCGAAAACAACACGGTTCTGCCGATAAAGCGCTTCTTTGCCAGCGCGTAGCCAGCCATCGCCGAGGTCGCGCAGGTAAGAATCATGGACATAACCGCCATAAATATTGTGTTCATCAGCCAGCGGATAGAAGCCGGAACAATCGGTCCCGCAAAGGTAATACCGGTAAACGGAATGCTAAGGGACCAGAGCGGCGCATTCTGCTTACTGAACAGCTTTTCATAATTGTCCATTACCCACTCAGAGGGTATCCACTGCGGAGTCGTAGAGTTGATTGCTTTTGCTGTCTTAAAGGAGCCGGTAATAATCCAGTAAAGCGGGAACGCAAAGGCAATCGCCAGAAGGATAATCACCGCTATCGATAAAATCTTATAGCATTTGGTTCGTACTGCCGTCGTCTTATTCATTTTCCGGACCTCCCCTCTAATCTGACTGCGCCATCTTAAACTGGACAGCGGAAAGCACAGCAATAATAATCGCCAGGACAACTCCCATCGCATTGCCGTAGCCATAGCGGTACAGCTTGAACGCCGTATGATAGATATAGTACATAATCGTATCTGTGCTGTGGTTCGGACCGCCGCTTGTCAGAAGCTGAATCAGCGCGAAGCACTGGAAGCTGTTGATCGTCGTGATAACAAGAATGTAAAGCGTGGTCGGCATGATCTGCGGCCATTTAATCTTCCAGAAGCACTGCAGCTTATTCGCTCCGTCTACCTCTGCAGCCTCCACCAGAGACGCGTCCACGTTGTTCAGCGCCGATACATAAAGCACGATCGGCTGTCCCACGGAGGTTGTAAGCAGAATCAAAATAATACATCCAAGCGCAAATCTTTCATCGCCGAGCCAGTTGATGTTTTTGTCAATCAGTCCCAGGCCCTTGCCGACGTAGTTGAAAATACCGTAGTAATTGTTGTACATCCATTTCCATACTACCGCAACCGCCACGGAACCGGTAACAACCGGAAGATAAAATACGCATCTGAGCAGGGAACACAAGGGCCCCTTCAAATCGTAAATAATCGAGCTTACCCACAGTGAAAAGATGCAGGTTACAGGAACGGAAACTACTACAATAATAATTGTATTCCACAGTGCGCGCAGGAACACGCCGTCCTGGAACAGCTCTATATAATTTCCCAGTCCGACAAAGATATCCGCCCGGTTCATTGTAGAATCAAAGAAACTGGTAATCACACACTGAATCATCGGATAAATAACAAACCCGACAAAAAATATCAGATTCGGCAGCATAAACGCATATCCCGCAATCGTTTCTCTGCGCACCAGCGCTCTGCTCATGCTGTAGCCAGTGTTTTTCTTTGCTTTACCGGCCATGAAGCCTCCCCCTTTCTCTTTTTAAACCTTCATACACTACTAAATATGAAAGTGTCTTGCCCGTCCAATATCCGTGAGCTCGCCCATGCAAGCATAGCTCATTCACGGCCGCCGTCCGGTACTTTCATAAAAAGGCACCCTTCCCGCGCGCAAAGCAGGAAGGGTGCACGAGTTCTGATAATTATTCAGTTATCAGATGATAACCTTGCCGCATTCACAGTACAGCCTACTGTCCCGCTGCTGTGTTTGCCGTGGTCTGGAATTCTGCAACTGCCGTAGCAACGTCTGCGCCGGTACCGATCTGCTGCAGCATGTTCCACCATGCGGTACGAGCCTCTGCCCATCCGCCAACTACCTGATAGTAGTCGCCCATGTACTGGGTGAAAATAGAGTACTCTGTCATCAGATCATCGCCTTCGTAAATGTTTCCAAGATCCTTAACCGGCCAGTATGTAGAAGCCTTTACGCTCTCTGCCGCCATGGATTCATCGTTTGCCATAAAGTCGATGAAGGTCTTCGCTGCCGCGATCTTCGCCTCGTCGCCGTTGTTGAAGATACCGAATCCCCAGATACCGCCGCAAAGCTGCGGTTCGCCGCTCTCAGACGGGAATGCCATCGGAAGCGCATCAAACTCCATAAGCTCAGCATTGTTCTTTTCCTGTGCAACGTTCCAGCAGAATGCCATTGCCAGTGTGCCGTTGCAGAAGAGCTGGATCTCATCGCCGCCTGCGATGGATGCGTCAAAGTTGATGCCGTCCATGCCAGCCAGAAGCTCAAGAGCCTTGATGTTCTCTTCGCTGTCCAGAGTGTAAGCGGTGTGCTCTGCGTTTGTAAAGGTGCCGCCGTACAGGTTGTTTACCAGTGCACGTGTACCCTGGTCTCCGCCCTGTCCGCTGCAGTATACTGCGCCAACCGGATCCTGTCCGCTCTCAGAAACTGCCTTTACAGCGTTGATGAAGCCTTCGGTTGTCCAGGTGCGTGTTTCCTCATCGAGATACTGAAGAGCGTCTGCTGCTTCGAATACGTCTCTGTTGATCGCCATGGTGTGAGCTGTCATACAAAGCGGATACTCATAGAATACGCCGTCGTTGCTCTGACACGCTGCTTCTACAGAATCGTAGATCGCTTCCTTTGCCTCGTCTGTCCAGAGGTCCGCCAGGTCTACCATAAGGCCCTTTGCACCCCAGTTTGCAACCAGACGCTCCGGTCCTTCAAATACGATATCCGGTGCCTGTCCGCCTTCGATCGCGGTGTTGATCTGGTCGTCGCCGTTGGTGTAATCAAGATATTCGATCTTTACGCTGATCTCCGGATGCGCCTCGTTGAATTTTGCTACCAGGCCGTCCATTACCTCTGCGTTGCCCCAATCACCAACCGGATAGGTCCACATCGTGATTTCTGTTGTTTCTCCTTCAGCAAATGCAGTTGCAGATAATGCCATCGTTCCAACAAGTGCAAGTGCTAAGATTCTACGGAATTTCATATTTAACGCCCTCCTTTAATTATTAGAATGAACAGGTCTCAGCCTGTTCATTCTTTATAAATGTTGTACCATTATTCTACATTTCTTTAGGCAATTTGTCAATATGTTTTTGAAAATATTTTCATTTTTTCATTTTCTGAAAAATTTTTACATAATCGTGGGAATTATTTTCAAAAGAGCCTGTGCAAGCTGTCTGTGCCCCGCTTCCGTCAAATGCATGAAATCAACCTGGTTCGGTCCTGCAGATACCACCTGGTTCGCATCCAGGTAATGACAGCCCATCATTTTGGCGATCTGCTCATATTGCGCAGCAAGCCCTTCGGACTTCTCCGCACAGCCTCTTCCCATCGTCTGCGCCACCTCGGTGTCCGCATATTCCCTGCCGATATTCTGCGGCGTTACCACCAGGATATTCGGTTTTCCATCACGCCAGCAGTCCGTCGTGGCGATCGCTTTTGCGATCAGACGCTTCAGTCCGAGCGCGATACACGCCGCCGAGGAGCCGAACCGTTCCTTTGTATCGTTCGTTCCCAGCATAATGATCAGCAGATCCACCGGCTCATGGCTCATCAGGCAGGGATAAATGTAATCCAGTCCATTCAGCCCCTCGTGGATCGGATCAGTAAAGCAGGTCGTCCGCCCGCTCAATCCCTCTTCGAGCACAAGGTAATCGCGGCCAAGCCCATTCTGCAAAAGGCATGTCCAGCGCTGAGTCTCGTCAAATCTGCCGTTATTTTCCGCACAGTAGCCATGCGTGTTGGAATCCCCAAAGCAAACAATATGTTTCATCATTATCTTGCCTCCACAGCATTGATAAATCTCTGCGCAATCTCAAGCGGTCTGGTGATCGCCCCGCCAACTACCACAGCGAACGCCCCGGCATCAAGCATCTTGACCGCCTGCTCCGGTGAGTGTATCCTGCCCTCTCCGATCACCGGGATATCCAGCTCTGCGGAAAGCTTTTTCACCAGCTCATAGTTCGGTCCGTCCGTCTTTTCGGTATAACTGGTATAGCCATTCATAGTCGTTCCAACGATATCCATGCCAAGCTTCCATGCGCGTACACCCTCTTCATAGGTAGAAATGTCCGCCATCAGGATCGCTTCCGGATATTTTGCGCGCACCTCCGTTATAAACTCGCTGATGGTCTTTCCGTCGCCGCGCTTCTGATCGGTGCAGTCCAGAGCGATGATTTCCGAGCCTGCCGCTACAAGGTCGTCCACCTCTTTCATGGTCGGCGTGATATAGCTTTCAAATCCTTCATACTGTATTTTCACAAGCCCGATCACCGGCAGCCCGGTTTCTTCCTTGATCGCAACCACGTCGCGGATACTGCTGGTGCGGATCATTGGAGTGCCCGCCCGCTTTGCGGCTCTCGCCATCAGATACATGATGGATCTCTCCTCCACGTACAGCGGCTCGCCCGGCACTGCCTGGCAGGACACGATCACCTTTCCCTTAATCTTAGCAAAGAGTTCTTCTTTATTCACAAATTTTCCCTCCCTATCTTTTCTCATGCAGCACGGATGCGCCGAGCATCCCCGCACGATTTCCAAGCTCTGCTTTTTTCAGCTCCACGCCGCGAAAGCTCGGTATCGTATTCCTGTATAAACGTTCTTTGATTTTTTCCAGCACGCAGGGCTGCTCCATCACGCCGCCGCCCAAAATAATGCCACCGGGATTCAGCATATGGATGATCGTGATAAGACCGTAGACAATCTCACCGATCCACTCGTCGATGACCGCCGCCACCTTCGGTTCTTCTTTTCTTTCAAAAACAAGACGCCCGTTCGAAAGCGACTCATCCAGCGCCCTTGCGCGCTCCACCAGCGCAGTGGCAGAAGCGTACTTTTCATAGCAGCCGGAGAAAAAATCTTTTTCCGGATCGCGATCCTCCGGGTGCGTGACTAATGCCCCAAATTCTCCGGCAGAAAAGCTGCTGCCCGAGTACAGCTTTCCTCCGAGAAACAGCGCACCGCCGACGCCGGTTCCATAGGTAAGGCAGGCAAAATCGCGCATCCCTCTGCCTGCGCCAAACACCGCCTCGCCGAGCGCCGCCGCATTCACATCGTTTTCCACGGCAGTCGGAAGCTGAAATTTTTCCTCCATCATATCCTTCAGGCGCATACCAGTGTAACCGGGAATATTTTCATTTGCCCAGATAATACTTCCCTGCACCGGGTTCACCTGTCCCGCCGTACTGATGCCGATCCTTGAAAACGCGTGCTCCCTCCGGTATCCTTCGATGATTTCCTGCGCGCGCGCTGCGACATGCGCGCCCCCAAGCTTCGCCTCTGTGGGAAATTCTTTAAGAGCGCTTAAATTTCCGTTCTCACAGATACCGGCTTTGATCGCTGTTCCGCCGATATCCAACACACAGATTTTCATGTTTCCCTCCTCTGCCGCGGTTCGCAACCTCAGCAGAATTTCGCGATCGCTTCGTCGATCATATTCGCGCACTTTTCTACCTGCGGCATATCCTCCGGAATCAGAGACGGAAGCGGTTTGCGCACGCCGCCAAGCTCCAGACCGTCACGAATCTTCATAATCTCTTTCATCACCGCATACAGGTTGCCGTGGCACGCGCACATCGCATAGATGATCGCATCCGCTGCGTTCTGCACATCCTGCGCCTCTTTGATCCTGCCGGCGTCCACCAGTTCCTTTATCTTCAGATACAGCTCCGGCATTACCCCGTAGGTTCCGCCAATTCCGCCATCCGCGCCGATCGCAAGGCCGGAGACAAGCTGCTCGTCGGGACCGTTGAACACGATAAAGCCCTCGCCGCCTTCCATCTTGAACATCTGGATGTCCTGCGTCGGCATGGAGCTGTTCTTTACGGCAACTACTCTCGGATTTTTTCTCATTTCCTTAAAAAGCGGCATCGTCAGCGCCACGCCCGCAAGCTGCGGGATATTGTAGATCACAAAATCCGTGTTCGGCGCCGCCGCGGAAATGTCGTTCCAGTACTGTGCAATCGCATGCTCCGGCAGATGAAAATAAATCGGCGGGATCGCCGCGATCGCATCCACGCCAAGGCTCTCCGCATGTCTTGCCAGCTCCTGGCTCTCAGCCGTATTGTTGCAGGCAACGTGCGCGATAACCGTCAGCTTACCCTCCGCCGCTTTCATCACGTGCTCCAGCGTCAGCTTTCTGTCAGCAACCGTCTGATAGATGCACTCTCCGGAAGAACCGCCTACATAAACGCCCTTTACGCCCTTCTTTACAAGATGGCGTGTCAGCGCCTCCACCCGTTCTCCGTCTACCTCTCCGTTCTCATCATAGCAGGCATAAAATGCCGGAATGATGCCCTGGTACTTCTCCGCTTTGCTCATACTATCCCTTCCTCTCTTTCTTTTATTCCCGCGTGCAATGAGCCAAGTGCCGTGCTTGCACGAGCATTTGGTGAATGTCGCGAGGATCAAATACCCCGTTGCTTGCTGCAGGGTATTCGATTTGGTCATGCCCCGTAGCTTGCTGCGGGTTATTTGACTTCGGGACATGCCGTCCCAGCTATTTTCATTATACTCTACCAGAAAATTATTTTCAATAAAATTGTCCTTGAAATTTCATTTCAATTTTAGTTTGTAACCTTCACTTGCAGAGGAAACATTTTTCTTTTATAATAATAGGAAATACTAATCGGAAAAATCTTACGAAAGGAGGTTTTCTATGTCTGTTAATATTCTGGATTATATCACGGAGCAATATCCCGCGCTCACCCGCTCCGGCAAAAAGCTGGCTGATTATATTTTTGCGAACACCACGGAAACGCAGTATCTTTCC
>CABRSG010000128.1 GCA_902473545.1 uncultured Lachnospiraceae bacterium
AACGGCTGGATACAGGTAAGCTACGACGGGCAGACCGGTTATGTAGCAGGCAATTATCTGTCCTGGGACAAGCCGTCCAGCGGGGGTTCATCGGGCGGCAGCACCGGCAGTTCATCGGGGGCATGGGACGACAGTTATACATACGATCTGAGCAGCCGTTATGTTTCGGCAGAAGAATTGGAAGGATATAGCGCCAGCGATCTTGCGATCATACGCAACGAGATTTTTGCGCGGCACGGACGCATCTTCACAAAGCAGGCATATAAGGACTATTTTTCACAGAAGACCTGGTATGAGCCGACTTACGACCCGTCCTACTTTGATGCGAATTTGGACAGCTTTTTGAACGATTACGAGTGGGCGAATCTTGCTGTCGTTCAGAAACTGGAAGATGCAAAGAGCTAGGGAGGAATATGTGATGACGGATAACAATCAACAGTATAAATGGCGGCAGAGAAAACAGCGCAACACGCGCCTGGGAATCTGGATCGTTGTGGTAATTCTTGCTTCGGCGGGCGGCACCTTTGCCTATGAGGGGCTTCAGGACAGCGATCCGCAGAGAGTTGCCGAGGAATATGTGAAAAAAACAACCGGAGTCGAGAGCTTTACCGTGGAGGCAGGCGACCGCTCCTTAAACGCAGATAATCAGTTTGTGCAGGATTACACCTTCACCTACACAGTGGACGGAAAGGAAACCAGCCAGCGGCTCAGTCTCACACAGCAGCAGGAAAAGAAATACGGTCTGTTTGATCAATGGGCGCTGCAGGCGGCCGGTGCAAACGCAGTTGATATGGAGCTGATCGTTCCGGCAGGCGTGCAGGTGCTGATCGACGGTGCAAGCCCGGATGCTTCCAGTGTGAAGGAGGATGACACGCTCTCACCGGGTGCGGTCCGCTATCAGCTTACCGGCGTGGAACCGACGGCGAAGCTTCAGATTAACGGGCTTCCGTTTGAATCCTTTGAGGGTACCCTGGAGACGAGCAATGGTCTGCTTGATATCCGTGACCGTCTGGAGGTCAGCGAAAACGCGAAGATACAGATGGAAGAGCTTGGCAAGAGCATGATCAACGAGCTGTACACTGCAGTGGTGCAGGGAAAAGCGTCCTCAGACCTTGGCGAAGATTTTGCTAATGTTCCGAATAAAGATAATCTGTTTAAGGCAATATCCGGCAATCTTTTCCGCGGTGACGAGCTGCAGGCGGATAATATCACATTTGAGGGCTTTGAGCCGACGTTTGGAGACGTTTACTATCCGGGGAGAGATGAGGAGAGCTATATTGGAATTGAAATGACGCTTTCTTATACCTGCAGCTACGAGCAGGCAGAGGCGGAAACCGAGGAGGAGACTGAGGCGCAGTCTGAGAGCGAATCTGAGACTGAGACAGAAAGCGCAGGCAATGCGGGAACAAAGAAAGAAGCAAAATTCTATTTCCGCTATCAGAATGGCGACTGCGTGGTGACATCCGCGGAGATTCCGGGCGTACTCTAAGACAACGGCAGGAGAGGCAGGAATGAAAAAATATTTAAAAGGGCTGGCGCTGGTCCTGGCACTGGCGCTTGCAGGCAGCTACAGCTCCTCTGCGCAGGCGATGCTGACGGAGGAGGAGCAGCTTGCCAACCGGAAGAAGGACAGTGAAGCAGAAAAAATCATAGATGCCGACAAGGAAGCGGGAGCTTCCGGGACGGAAAAGGAAAGCGGCGAAGATACACAGGCCAGCGAACCAACTGCAGAGGTGCAGGAGGGCGAGTCGGCTGCAGAGACACAGGACAGCATCCAGGGAACCGGAGACGGACCGCTGGTTGCGATCGATCCGGGACACCAGGGACCGGGGCAGGATATGTCCGGTGTGGAGCCGAACGGTCCCGGCTCTGATATCATGAAGGCGCGGCTTGCTACCGGCACGAGCGGCTGTGTATCCGGGCTGGACGAGTATGAGCTGGATCTTGATGTTTCCTTAAAGCTGCGCGACGAGCTGATCAAAAGAGGTTATCGCGTGATCATGACGCGCGAGACGCACGACATCGACATCAGCAACATTGAGCGCTGCCAGGTGGCGAACGAGGCGGGCGCGGATATTCTTCTGCGCATCCACGCGAACGGTTCGGAGGACGGCAGCGTATCGGGGGCGCTCACAGCGGCGCCGTCCGCATCCAATCCGTATGTGTCGGATATCTATGAGAGCTGCATGAAGCTGGCGGACGATCTGATCAATGCCTATTGCGAGACGACCGGGCTTTATAACCGCGGCATCTGGATTACCGACGATATGACAGGAATCAACTGGAGTGATATGCCGGTGACGATCCTGGAGATGGGCTTTATGACGAATCCCGGTGATGACGCGTACATGGCGGATGAGGCAAAACAGTATGTTATGGTCCAGGGAATCGCAAACGGAGTTGACAGATACTTTGGGAGATAGACAGTATGTTCTTGGAGCTGGCGGACAAAGTCGGACGGGTGATCGGACCGGTTCTGATCCACTACCTGGTGATCAATATCATAAGTATGATGAGGCTGCATGCAGATGCAGCCTTTCTGACTAGCATAGCGGCAGTGCTTGTACTGCCGTTGTTTTGGCAGATGTACAAAAAAGACAAAGAGCTGACTGGCCGCAGGACGCCGGAAATGACGGTTTTGGATTATCTGAAAATTGCGGCGCTCGGCATCGTCTGCAATTTGCTGCTGACGCTGGTGATGAATTGGATTCTTTCTGTTTTCTCCTTTTCCAACCAGACACAGGAGGCGTTGTTTGGAAGCGATCTGGCAATTCAGCTCGTCGGCGTCGGGATGATCGTCCCGATTATGGAAGAAGTTTTATTTCGGGGTATTGTATATAATCGTTTGAAGGGGTATACTAAAACTGCGCAGTCCGCTATGATTCTGGCGGCAGCGGTTTTTGCCGTGTATCACGGAAATGTGGTTCAGATGCTGTTTGCGTTTCCTATGGCGCTCATTCTGATCGCAGTGTATGAAAAATGGGGGACGCTGCGGGCGTGCATCACCTTCCACATGGCGGTCAATTTAAGCTCTGTGATCCTCACGGCAGTATTAAGCAGCAGATAAAGGAGAGGCTAATGAAGAAAGAGATTTTAAGCTGGATTGGGTGTTTTGCGGTCGCGATCGCGGCGGCGCTGTTTATCGTGACCTTTATCGGACAGAGAGTGGAGGTCGATGGGCGTTCCATGGAGCCGACGCTGGAGAATAAGGATAACCTGATCTGTGATAAGATCAGCTATCGCTTCAGCGAACCGGAGAGATTTGATATTGTGGTGATCTACCCGTATGAGGGCAGCACAAAGGAACGCTGGATCAAGCGCATCATCGGTCTTCCGGGCGAGGAAGTGCGCATTGATGAGGATGGAAACATTTACATCAATGGGGAGATCCTGGAGGAATCTTACGGCAAGGAAGTGATCGCGGATCCCGGCATGGCGATCGAGCCGATCCAGCTTGGCGAGGATGAATACTGGGTGATGGGTGATAACCGCAACCACAGCAGCGACAGCCGTGTGATCGGTCCGGTGACGAAGGACCGTATTATCGGAAAGGCGTTCGTGCGCATTTATCCGTTCAGCAAGCTTGGATTTATTAAACATCAGTAATAGAGAAGGAGTCTGAAAATGGACAAGAAAAACGTTTGGGGCAGTTACAGCAAAAAACAGCTCACAGAGCTGGAAAAATTAAACAAGGAGTACCGTCATTTCCTTGACCATGGCAAGACGGAGCGGGAATGCATCAGGGAAGCTGTGAAGCTGGCAAAAGAGGCAGGCTACCGCGATCTTGGCGAGGTCATCAAGAAAAAAGAGACGCTCTCCGAGGGCGACAAGGTGTATGCTGTCTGCATGGGAAAGACAATCGCACTGTTCCATATCGGAAGCAAGGACATCGAAAAGGGTATGAATATCCTGGGCGCACACGTGGATTCTCCGCGTCTGGATTTAAAGCAGAATCCGCTGTACGAGGACACGGAGCTTGCATATCTTGATACGCATTACTACGGCGGCATCAAGAAATACCAGTGGGTGACGATTCCGCTTGCACTGCATGGCATTGTGGCAAAGAAGGACGGCAGCGTGGTGGACGTCTGCATCGGTGAAAAGGAGGATGATCCGGTATTCTGCATTACCGATCTTCTGATTCACCTTTCCGGCGAACAGATGGAAAAGAAGGCGGCAAAGGTTATCGAGGGCGAGGCGTTAAACCTGCTGATCGGAAATATTCCGCTGGCGGATCAGGAGGAGACGGCGGTAAAAGCGAATGTATTAAAGCTTTTAAAACAGCAGTACGATATCGAAGAGGATGATTTCCTCTCGGCGGAGCTGGAGGTGGTTCCGGCAGGAAAAGCGAGAGAATGCGGACTTGACCGCAGCATGGTGCTCGCATACGGACACGACGACCGTGTGTGCGCGTACACCTCTCTTGCGGCGATGCTGGATATGAAAAAGGTCAAACGCACTGCGTGCTGCATCCTGGTAGATAAGGAGGAGATCGGCAGCGTCGGCGCAACCGGTATGCAGTCCCGGTTCTTTGAAAATACGGTGGCGGAGCTTTTAAACTGCATGGGCGACTACTCCGACATCAGGCTGCGCCGGGTGCTGGCAAATTCCCGGATGCTTTCCTCTGACGTGAGCGCGGCGTTCGATCCGGAGTTTGCATCGGCGTTTGAGAAGAAGAATACGGCATATTTTGCGCACGGGATCGTGTTCAACAAGTATACCGGCGCGAGAGGAAAATCCGGCTCCAACGACGCCAACGCAGAATATATGGCGCAGCTGCGCGCAACCCTGGAGAAGCATGATGTGGCGTTCCAGACGGCGGAGCTTGGAAAGGTAGATTTCGGTGGCGGCGGAACCATTGCCTACATTCTGGCACTTTACGGAATGCACCTTGCGGAGTATTTCATCGTTGCTAAAAAGGCGACTGCGGCGTTGCTGTTCTGAATATGCATGCGCCGTGGGAAATTGTCAGCAAAGCGGACGTCTATGAGGCAAAGCGCTGCTATGCGGCATTCCTGGCGGAGTAGGTGCGCGGCATGAAGTCGAAGATACCGATAGAGATCTCGGCAAAGCATATCCACCTTTGCCGGGAGGATTTTGAAAAGCTGTTTGGCGAGGGACGCGAGCTGACCTTTGTCAAGGAGCTGAGCCAGCCGGGGCAGTTTCTGGCTGAGGAGCGGCTGACGATCGAGGGACCGCGTGGGCAGATGGAGCATGTGGCGATCCTGGGACCATTCCGAAAGGAGACGCAGGTGGAGCTCGCGATTACAGACACCCGCAAGCTTGGCGTCGAGAAGGTGATCCGTCAGTCGGGTGATATTGACGGGACGCCGGGCTGCCGCCTGATTGGTCCAAAGGGCAGTCTCGATCTGGAAAAAGGAGTAATTGTGGCAAAACGCCACATACATATGACGCCGAGCGACGCATACCGTATGCATGTGAAGGACAACGAAGAAGTGTTTGTGATCACGCAGAGCTACGAGCGGGCGCTGATTTACGCGAATGTGGTGGTGCGCGTGCACCCGGATTTCGTGCTCGCGATGCATGTGGATACGGATGAGGGCAACGCCTTTGACCACGGCGAGGAGCAGTATGGCGTAATCCTGAAGCTGTTTGACGGAAACGCTTACAGCTTAAGTGACTGGGCGGACGAGCTTCTGTCCGGCATACAGAGGTAAAAAGCGGGCACTTCCGGCGGATGAAGATCCGGCGGTGCGGAAATAGAAAATATATTTGACGGAGGAAACGTATGGGTAACGTAAAGAGAGTTTATGTGGAAAAGAAACCGGCTTTTGCTGTGCAGGCGAAGGAACTGAGACACGAAATACGCAGCTACCTCGGCATTACCGGGATGACCGGCGTGCGCGTACTGATTCGCTACGATGTGGAAAATATATCAGAGGAAGTATTCGAAAAGGCATGCAGGACGGTATTTTCAGAGCCGCCGGTAGACACCCTTTATCATGAGACTTTTCCGATGGGAGAGAGCGACCGCGTTTTCTCTGTAGAGTACCTGCCGGGACAATTTGACCAGCGTGCGGATTCTGCCGAGCAGTGCGTGCGCTTCTTAAATGAGGAAGAAAACCCGGTAATCCATTCGGCTACGACCTATGTCATTGAGGGAACGCTGACGGAGGAGGAATTTGCGGCGGTGAAGAACCACTGCATCAACCCGGTGGATTCCCGCGAGACGGGTATGGAAAAACCGGAAACGCTGGTGACGGTTTTCGACGAACCGGCAGATATTAAGATTTTTGAAGGCTTCCGTGAGCTTACAGAGGCGCCGCTTAAAGAGCTGTACGCTTCCTTAAATCTGGCGATGACATTTAAGGATTTCCAGCACATCCAGCATTATTTTACGGAGGAGGAAAAGCGCGATCCGTCCATGACGGAGATCCGTGTGCTCGATACGTACTGGTCAGATCACTGCCGCCACACGACTTTCTCCACGGAGCTGAAGGACATTGCGTTCGGCGAGGGCGATTACAGGGAGCCGATCGTTGGCACCTATGAAAAATATCTGGCGGACCGCGCGGAGATTTTCAAAGGGCGCGATGATAAATTTGTCTGCCTGATGGATCTGGCGCTGATGGCGATGCGCAAGCTGAAAAAAGAGGGTATGCTGGACGACCAGGAGGAATCCGACGAGATTAACGCCTGCAGTATCGTGGTGCCGGTGGAAATCGACGGAAAGACGGAAGAGTGGCTTGTGAACTTTAAGAATGAGACGCACAACCACCCGACGGAAATCGAGCCGTTCGGCGGCGCGGCAACCTG
>CABRSG010000129.1 GCA_902473545.1 uncultured Lachnospiraceae bacterium
TCATTGACAAGCCGGTCCCTGCCGAGCGCCTCCATCTCCTCCGCGTATTTCGTGAGCGGCTGATTCCACAGGAACAGACGGTCAAGCTGATATGTCCCGGGCGCCAGAAATGTAACGGTAATCGTACTGGCGGCCTCTCCCACGCATCCAAGGTTCAGCGTGTAGTCCTCCACTCCGGAAGGCCACTTTGAATCCTTCGTTTCATAAAACATGCTCCGCGACACCTCCTGACCTGAGGCAGTCACTGTATCCAGTAAAAGATTGATCTGCTTTTTTTGCCCTCTGTACTCAAATCCCTCCATGCAGAGATAGCTTTCTCCTTCGCTGCATGCTTCTTCCACTTCAAACGTGATACTTTCTCCTCTGCTCTTTACCGTAAAGCCCTGCTCATTTTCCGTTATTCCCTCACTCATCTGCACAGCACGCAGCGGGATTTCCCTGCCTTCCAGGAGCGGCTGTCCGTTCCGGTACTCCTCTTCCCCGGCTGACGGAGTCTCTTCTAAAATTACGCTCTGCGCCATCGCCTCTTCCTTCTGCGCGCCGTTCCATCCGGCAGCCTGCGTTTCTGTCACATAGGAATCGTAGCAGTAACCGAGCGGAAGCGCATACATGTTTTCATAAACGCAGACGCCGTCCTCCTCACAGATCTTCTGATAACCGTACGGCACGACCTGCTCTTTTTTCGCATTGCAAAGATAATACCGGTTCCCGGCAAGCGTTGTCAAAATGGTCCGTTCATTCAGATCCTTATAGTGATAGAGCCTCAGTACATATGCCTGCGTCTCTATCAGAAACTCCGCAATATTTCTGTTGGAAAGGCTCCAGAAATACTTCATGCTGTGCGTCCCCTGATTGACCGCCGCATTATCATCCAGAGCATTTCCGGTATAGCGAAAAAATGTTTTTTCCTGTTCCTGCAGCTTTTGGACAATCCGGCTGGCTTTCCTGTTGTAAAAACTATTTACCTGGTCTGCCGTCTTATATGAGCTCTCTTCGTTTCCTCCGCGCCCATACATATCATGAAAGTTTTGTATCAGCCCCGCAAATGTGAGCATAAACAGAACCGCCTTTATTGCCCGCACTGGTATCCGGTTCCTGCGCAGCAGACAGCCGGCAGGCAGTATGCATGCGATTCCCAGATACGGCAGTGCGGACAGCATTCCCGACATACTGGTTCCCCATAGCTTATTTGCCCCAGCTGCCAGGACGATCAGCAGGCCCGCATATCCCGCCAAAAATATCAGCAGTCTCTTTGCATCCCGGCGCTGCATGGCGGTCAGCTCTTCCCAGGTATCGCAAAGTATAAAAGCCGCCAGCAGCGAATATCCCCATACCCAGCGGTTGGATACATAAGAAAATCCGTTCAGCACGTGCGCGGCTGCCGGAAATATCAGCAAAAGGCTGCCAATGATAAACAGCGCCTTTACTTCCGGCCGGTATTTTTTCCTGTCCTTACCGAAAAACAGCAGAAAAACTGCCATGAGCGCGGGTACTCCGCACCCCAGGATCGCGGAATATCCCATGGATACCCGTGACACGAAGGCCGCAGGGATTTTAACATAATATTTCAATTCGTAGAACAGGTTGATCGCATATTCTTTCTCAGCACGGTAATCATTCAAATATACAAGAATCACCGGCAGTAAAATCACTGCGGCAAGAAGCACTCCGATCAGTGAACATATCCCGATTTTGAAAACCGCAGCGCCAAACTCCCGCTTCCGCCTCCATCCGTAAAGCACGCAGCAGCGCACCAGCACATAAATAATCGTCTCCAGCACGATCATATAGAAAAAATAAAAATTGCTGACTGCCGCCGCAAATACCGAAAGGCACAGGACATACGGCTTTTCCCCACGCAGGACTTTCTCCACGCCCAGCAGGATCAGCGGAAAGTAAATCATCGGGTTCACAAAAAACGGATGCAGAGGTCCTGAAAGCAGTGCATGTCCGCAAAATGCATACACAAACGCCCCCGACAGCAGCGCCAGTGTCTGTTTTTTGCCGAGATAAATACAAAAAAGAGAAAACGTTATTCCCGACAGATAATTTCTCATAAGCACCAGAAAGCTATAGAAGTAAGGAATATAACGTGATGGAACAAATACAGAAAACAATGCCAGAGGATCGCCTATCGCATAGTAATGAAGCGTTGTCAGAATATTGGAACCATAACCAATGCTGAAATCCCACTGCGGAATGACGAGCCTCCCCTCCGTCACAAGATTTTTCCATATCTCCCTCAGCCACTCACTGTAATAAAGCAGCGCGCGGCAATGCTGATGCAGTGCATCTCCGCTACCTACAAATGTTTTTCCTGCAAACGGCGCGTAAGCCCCCAGCATCAGAAGAAGGCTGAGTATCGTATAGACTAAAAAATACTTCCGTATTTCTTTTTTCGTCACTATTCTCTCCCCCTTTTCTCCGTCAGATATCTTGTACAATCATACCACACTGCCTGTTCTTTTTCAACGGAAACTCCCTTCCGCTTTTCTTGCCAGGCCTCCGAAATGCTCTGCCCCGCTGCGTCACCGTTCTATGCGGCGGCAAATTTTTATTTCCTATTTCGGACAGAGGGTGTATAATAACAGCGTATCTTTCAGACATTATAGTTAGGTTTACCAACAGGGAGGTTTTTATGAAAACAGGACTTGTATTAGAGGGCGGCGCCATGCGCGGTATTTATACTGCCGGTGTGCTGGACGTCCTGATGGAAAATAATATCTATACGGACGGCGTGATCGGCGTATCGGCCGGCGCTATCCATGGGTGCTCGTACGTATCGCATCAGCCCAGGCGCAGCATCCGCTACTATATGAAATACTGCCGGAGCTGGCGCTTTATGAGCTTTCGTTCGCTGCTTCTGACGGGCAACCTTGTAAATACCCGCTTTTGCTACGAGGAAATCCCGGAGCGGCTTGACCCATTCGATCACCAGGCGTTTGTCACCTCCGGCATTAAATTTTACGTAACCTGCACGAACATGAAATCCGGAAAGGCAGAATACATCCGCTGTACAGACCTGCGCCGCGAAATTGACTGTATGCGCGCATCCGCCTCCATGCCCTATGTCTCCAGACCGGTGTATCTGAACGGCACGCCCTATCTGGACGGCGGCGTTGCCGACAGCATCCCGCTGGAAGCCTTTAAATCCCTTGGCTTTGACCGCAATCTGGTGGTGCTCACGCAGGTGGAGGGCTACCAGAAGCACGGTTCCCGCATCGACAAAGTGAACGCCTACCGAAAGTACCCGCTGTTCCGCAAAGCGCTGCATGATCGTCCGCAGCAGTACAACGAGACGCTTGCAAAAATCAAACAGGAGGAAGACGCCGGAAACATCCTTGTGATCCGTCCGAGCCGCGACCTGCATGTACAGCGCATGGAAAAGGACCGCGAAAAAATCCGCATGATGTATATGCTCGGCAGACACGACGCGAAAAAGGCGCTGCCGAAAATACACAGGTTCTTCGAAATGTAATCACAGACCGGAGCTGATCTTTTCTTCTTCGATAAAGATCAGCTCCTTTCTTTTCCTAACGAATATGGTCTTTCAAATTTTCATCGTCATAATCAAAAATGCATCGCTCATACGCGTTGATAATATGGGTGTTCTGATACCGGTCATAACGCTTATGCTGTCTCCCGTAGGTCACATGCACATGACCGTGGATGAAAAACCGCGGGTTGTATTTTTCCATCAGACTGACAAAATCCCGAAAGCCCTGATGCGGCAGATCCCTTCCGTCATTGAGCTGGTAGGCAGGCGCATGCGTCAGCAGAATATCAAAGCCTCTGTGCTTCTTCAGCTTCCACCAAAGTCTGCGGATGCGCCGGTGCATCTGTTCATCGGTGTACTGGTTTCCGCCCATGCGGTACCTCATAGAGCCTCCAAGCCCGAGAATGCGGATGCCGTCATGAACATAGATATCGTCATCTATACAGATACAGCCCTCCGGCGGCCGCACCTCGTACTTGTCATCATGGTTTCCCGGCACATAAAGCACCGGGATTGCATACATTGTCGTCAGAAAAGAGAGGTATTCCGGCTTCAGATCGCCCGCCGAGAGGATTAAGTCTACTCCTTCCAGCTTCTCTCTCTCATAAAAATCCCACAGATATTTTGATTCCTCATCTGCAATTGCAAGTATCTTCATGTGTCCAGTATTCCTTCCATACCGGACATCTCATATCCGGTTTCTGCTGTTCCCTGCCCGCCGTTTCTGCACCGGCGACCCCGGCATTCTCTTATTCCTCTGCAGATTCCACGCCCTGCTGCAGCACAACAGCCTTTGCCTTATCCTGCAGATCTGCCATTTTCGGGATGTCTCCGATCACGTTTTCCGCAAGCCAGTCCATCGTGATAATCTTCTCAGGCGTCAGCGCGTTATTGCTGTCCTCCTGCACCGGTCCCTCCTGGGAATACAGCACGCCGGAAAACGGATTAAATTCTCCTGAGCTGATAGTATCTTTCAGAAGCTGCACCAGGCGCGCTGTACCAAGCGGAAGATTCTGCGAGCAGATAACGTCCACCATGCCCGAGGACATGCCCCACCAGTAATTGACCGCTTTCACTTTAGAATTTTCCTCATTTTTCCATGTTCCGCTTAATATCTGACGGATCATCTTTTCATAAAACTTGCCCCAGTGCCGGACCGGCATCGCCAGGTTATGCGGCGATTCTTCGTCCAGCTTAAACAACCCGAAATGACGCGAGCCCTGGCTCTTTCCCGGGATAATAATATCTCTCCCCGATATGTAGGATACGCCCTGCTCACGGAAACGCTCATAAATATCGACATTTTTCTTCGCCGTCCACTCCACGTAAACCTTTGCACGCGGGTTCACCATCTTTGCTCCGAGCGCAAACGCATTTACATTTGCAACCGTCCCGTAAATGGGGTAGTCTGCTATATAACCGATGCGGCTGTTTTCCGCCATCGCTCCGGCAATCGCGCCGATGAGGAATTTCGCCTCATACATCCGGGCGCTGTAGGTACGGATAAAACCGTGACTTGCAAGCAGGGAGCAGTTTAGAATCTTCACGTCCGGGTACTCCATTGCCGCTTTGATGCTGGCGTGCGTGAGAACCGGAGAGGTGGTGAAGATCAGCGTGCTGCCTTCCTCCGCCGCGCGCTTGACCATTGCTTCCGCCGCTTTCTCACTCTGCTCCTCCAAATGATATTTCTGGATTATTACCTGATCCGGGAACACCTGCTCCAGATGCATTCTGCCCAGGTCATGCGCATACGTCCAGCCCGATTTCTGCGGGTCCGTCTCATGCACAAACGCTATCTTCAGCTT
The DNA here is from genome assembly GCA_902473545.1 of uncultured Lachnospiraceae bacterium. Classification (GTDB taxonomy): domain Bacteria; phylum Bacillota; class Clostridia; order Lachnospirales; family Lachnospiraceae; genus Marvinbryantia. Next base: position 5,302 of record CABRSG010000129.1, read on the forward strand.
CGGCGAGCTGAGCGGAATCAATCTCTGCAGAAGCGGCTTTTTCTTCTCCTTCGGCGTCATCTGGATTTCCACCGCGCCGCTGTCCGCAAGGGTGTCAAACACCTTCCAGCTCTTTGCCAGCGTCTCCTTAAACTCTGAGGTGGTCATCTTATCCAGCTCGTCATACCCATGAATTTCTATAAAATCAAGGAAAGCATCTCCAACCGTAATTCTTAATTTATTTCCGCCCATCGCCTTATAGCCGGCGCTGAAGCTGGAATAAAGCGCGCTGAAGGTCTGCCTGTCTTCGTCATTCCAGACTTCATCCGGGCGCTTGCCCAGAAGCCTCTGCAGCTTGGAAAAACGTCCTTCCTCAGAGAAATAAATATAGTTTACGCTGGAAAGATTGTAAAAATCCATAAATTCATAGTAGATTTTATTTTGCTTTTCCTCTGTACGCGGCGGCACAATACGCGTAACCGTGCCCGGAATAGAAACCGCGTCAAAAAACTTTAAAACACTGACGCGCTTATTTCCCTCCAGAACATAAAATTTGTTCATAAACTCGTAAGCCTTGATCGGATCGCGGATTCCTTCCGTCAGATGCGATTCGCAGAGATTCGCCCACTTCCGTGCAAATTCAGATTCTTCGCCAAGAATCGGCATAAAGTTTGCAGCGAACGCCTGGCTCCTGCCCTCTGTTTTCGTACCGACGATCTGATCCGTCGGAATCTGCACAAGACCAAGCGGATATTCCATAATGGAATTTGCCGCCTCCGGAATATCGTCGAGCACTTCCAGATACGGATACAAACCTTCCGCCTTTCTCACGGCAACCTCTCTCTTACCAAGCTTTAATGCCTTTCCATAATCCTCTAAATTCATTCAAACTCTCCTTTATTTAGTCAAACAGATAGATACTGAAAAACGCTACCCGGTTCATGCCGCACCAGTACTCCATCCCGCACTTTTCCGCCATATCCGCCGCATGGATGCAGTAGGCGGAAAGACAGGAAGCGATCTTCTCCGGGAAACGGCACGGTTTCCCTTCGAGTCTGGCGCAGACGCTGCACGCCGAGCACGGTCCCGCCATGATCGGCAGTCCCTCTTTACCCTTCCTGCGCAGCGCTCCGATCAGCTCCCGGGAAATCATATTGTGAAATTTCCTCGCCTCTTTTGTCTGCGCGCCGTCCATGATATCGTCCACCTGTTGGATAGTCTGCAGAACCAGCGCTTTCTGATAGCCTCTCACCCGCGCTTCCATCTCCTGCGGGCTTCCGCAGTCGGGCGGGCACGCGTAGTTTTTCCCATAATTGCCGCACTCGTCCGCCTCACAGCAGGCACGCAGGCTGTGTATAAACGTAAGCTCCTTCGTCTCTATGATTTCTGCTTTTGTAAAGCCCTCCGAAAGGGCAAGCTCCTTCATTTCCTTCTCTGTCATATTTATCCTCACCTGTTACGGAGG
>CABRSG010000130.1 GCA_902473545.1 uncultured Lachnospiraceae bacterium
TGAACACGCAGACCGACGGTCCCTGGGAAATCATTTTCGGATGCTCCGGGTCCACCTGCGGAATCATCATGACCTCCGTGTCAAACTCCTGCACTGCATCGTCGCTGATATCCACCAGCGGCGCGTTGGTTCCCATCCAGGTAGAACCCGCCGTGGAATCAATGGCGAAAATGCACTGGCCCGCATTGAGGAAGTTGGCCGGATAACCGGAGATCTTGAAGGTGGAAAAAGCTCCCGTCTTCGTGTGCTCTGCGATATTCAAAAGGAAATCCTTCGTCGTGTTGTTGAAAAGACCGATCTCCCCCTCCGCCGTGGAATAGGCTGCATCTTTCTCGGCCAGATATTCGATCATCATATTGTCGGTAGACTTATAGATGAAAGGAATCATGACGTCCTGACCATTCACCGCATAGGTTCCGTCGCTGTTTTTCTTCGTGGCCGCCTCGGAAACCTCCCAGATAAAATCCCACGTCAGTGTTTCCGGCAGCTCATAGCCCAGCTTTTCCAGATAAGTCTTGTTTATATAGCACGCCTCTGTGGAACGCATATAAGGAATCGCATAGTAATGCTCTCCCACCCGGCACTCCTCCAGAAACTGCGGAATGATCTGCTCCTGCGTCGGAGCGTCAAAAAGCACCTCACTGCCGCCAAGCCCGTAGTTTTCATCCGCAAACAATTCATCCAGCGGCACCACACTGTTGCTTCCCGTTAGATACGTGGCGATATGGCCCGGGTAGGTGATGCAGACGTTCGGCGTCGTATTTGTGGAAATATTCGTGATCACGTCATTATAAATCTTGCCGTAGTCCGTATACAGGCGCAGGTTTACCGTGATATTCGAATAAATTTCCTGGAAATCGCTGATCGCCTTCTCGTAGATCCTCGTCTGCGTCTTGTTGGTATCGTTTTTCGCCCAGAAGGTTATCTCATACTGCTTCGCAGTGTCAAATTCCTCCGGGATCTCAAAAGCGCTGCGCTCCTGCGCGCCGTGACAGCCCGTGAGCAGCAAAGACGCTGCAGCCAGAAGGAGCAATGGTTTTCTGCATTTTTTTCTCATCCCTTTGTCCCTCCTCTGGATACGCCCTCCATAATTTTCCTGTGAAACAGCAAAAACAGTACGATCAGCGGCACCGAGATCACCACGACCGCCGCCATCATCGCCGGAATATTTTCTCTCCCGAAGCCGTTCTCGCGAATCTCCTGAATACCGTTCGACACCAGAAAATACGCTTCATCGTCCGTAACCAGCCGCGGCCACACGTAAGAATTCCAGCACTCGATTACCTTCAGGATCGTGATCGTAACGATCGTCGGCTTGCAGATAGGGATCATCACCCTGCGCAGATAGCGGAAATCCGAGGTACCGTCCACCTTCGCCGCGTAATAAAGCTGGTCCGGGATCTGCGCAAAATTCTCCTTCAGCAGATAAATATAAAAGACCGAGGTGACGGACGGCAGGATCAGACCGGTAAAGGTATTGCGCAGCTCCAGATTGGTGATCGTCACATAATTTGTGATCACGACAAGCTCGTTCGGAATCATCATCAGCGCCAGAAAAAGCGTAAACGTCAGATCCTTTCCGCGAAACTGAAGGCGCGCAAAGGCAAACGCCGCCAGCACCGTCACAGCCAGCATCAGTGCAGTCGTGATGACCGTAAAAATAATCGTGTTGGCAAAATAGCGCGCAAGCGGCACCGCGGTGAACGCCTCTTTGTAGTTCTCCAGGGTGGGCGCAAGCGTATACAGCGTCGGAATATATTCGGAATTGTAAGCGCTGTAGCTCTTGACCGAGGTGAGCAGCATCCAGTAGAACGGAAACAGCACGATCAGCGCCCAGAGCGTCAACAGCACATAGGTGAGGATTTTTCCGGCAATCTCTCCTCCGCTTTTTTCTTTCTTTTCAAATTGTTTATCCATCGCGCGCACCTCACACATAATGTACATGTTTTTTGCTGACGAGCAGGTTAATGCAGGTGATCGTCAGCACGATAACAAACAGGATGATCGCCGCTGCCGAGGCGTAGGACGGATAACCGCCGCCGTTTCCGTACAGCATATCGTAGACGTAACCGACGATCGTATTCATCCCGGCGGTATTCAGATCGGTGCCGAACAGCGCCACCGCGTCGCTGTACGCCTTGAACGCCCCGATAAAGCCGGTAATGATCAGATAAAAAAGCGTCGGTGAGATCATCGGCACCGTAATTTTTGTAAAGATGCGCCAGCGCGGAGTACCGTCCACCCGCGCCGCATTGTAATACTGCTGGTCGACCGAGGCGAGCGCGCTTGTCAGGATCAGTATCTTAAACGGCATGACCACCCAGACGGTGTACAGGCAGAGCACAAACATTTTCGCCCAGTAGGGACCGTCAATAAAGTCGATCGGACCGGCACCGACAAAGTGCAGGAGCAGGTTGACGAAGCCGTCCGTGTAGGGCGTCCTTTTAAACAAAATCATAAATACAAGACCGACCGCCAGCGTGTTTGTGACATACGGCAGGAAGTAAATCGTCTGAAAAAGCTCCCTCAGCGCCTTGATGGAGCTTAATCCCACCGAGATCAGCAGCGCAAGCGCCGTCGAGAGCGGTACCGTGATCACCACAAGGATAAAGGTATTTCTCACCGCCTGCAGGAAATACGGGTCGTGCAGAACGTAGGAATAATTGTAGACGCCGACGCCGTAGTAGGTCTGGGAGGCAAAATTGTAGCCCTCCTCGAAGGAATAGATAAACACGTCGATCAGCGGGTACACCAGAAAGCACCCCAGGAAAAGGATTGCGGGCAGCAGATACAGCCAGCCCTTCATGTTCTTTTTGTCCATATCACTGCTCCTTTGCCTGTCCGCTCTCAAAATAAATCCGTTCCTCCGTCTTTGCGTCGAACACAAATACCTTGTTTGGCTTCACATCGAAGCGGACGGACGCGCTGCCGGTATCGACGCTGTTTTCCGCACTGATGATCGAGCGGATGACTGTATTTTCACAGGAGGCATTTGCAGAAACCACGCTGATGTCGCGCCCCATCACCTCAACGCCGTTTAAATGGCAGGTGAGCGCTCCCTGCGGATTTAACACAAAGCCCTCCGGACGGACGCCGACAAAAACTTCCTGATCGGACACGCCCTTCACATTTAAGACAGCATCGTTTCCTATATATATCCTGCCCGCCTTCACACTGCCGCGAAAGACATTGATGGGCGGTGTGCCAAGGAATTTTGCCACAAACAGATTCACCGGATCGTCGTAGACGTCCTGCGGCTTTCCGATCTGCTGCACGACGCCCTCCTTCATCACCACGATCATGTCGGAGATACTCATCGCCTCCTCCTGGTCGTGCGTCACGAAAATCGTCGTGATCTTTGTCTCCCGCTGGATCCGGCGGATCTCCTCACGCGTCTGCAGGCGCAGCCGGGCGTCCAGGTTTGACAGCGGCATTTTCACCAGAGCGCGCGCGATCGCCACACGCTGCTGCTGACCGCCGGAGAGCTCGCTGGGCTGACGCTCCATCAGCCCGTCAATCTGCACAAGCTTAGCCACATCCAGCGCTCTTTTGTTCATCTCCTCTTTGGAAAGCTTCTCCTTTCCTTTGAGATTTTCCAGCGGGAAGATAATGTTCTGCCGCACAGTGAGATGCGGGTAAAGCGCATAGTTCTGAAACACCATGCCCACCCCTCTTTTTTCCGCCGCCAGATCGGTGACGTCCTCCTCGCCGAAAAAGATTTTGCCGCTTGTCGGCTGCAGCAGCCCGCACAGCAGGTTCAGCGCCGTACTTTTTCCGCAGCCGGAGGGACCGAGCAGCCCGATCAGTTTTCCGTCCGGTATCTCAACGCTAAAATCGCTGACCGCCGTCACTTCCCCGCGGGATTTTTTCCCGCGCTCCGGAAACTTCTTTGTCAGATTCTGTAATACTACCTTCATTCTTTTCCCTTTCCGCAATCCTTCATTATTTTCACAGGTATCCTTCCGCTAATTACCGGTGCTTCGCGCAGCCTCCACAAATTTTCCCAGTATCCTCCGGCTGCTCTCCTCTGTCTTATAGGAAAACTCCGGGTGCCACTGCACGCCCCACACAAAAGATTTTTCCTTCATATAGACCGCCTCCACAAGCCCGTCTGCGGCATACGCCATTGCCGTGAGGCGCGGCGACAGCTCCTTCACCGCCTGGTGGTGGTAACTGTTGACTGAAAGGCCCTCCGCCCCCAGAAGCTCATAAAGTGGTGTGTCCTCCACGATCGTCACCTCATGCACCGGCACATCGTAGGGCGGCTTCTGGTGATGCTCCAGTTCAGACGGCTTCTGCTGAGGCAGATCCTGATAAAGTGTTCCGCCGAGTGCCGCATTTAAAAACTGGATGCCGCGGCAAATGCCGAGTACCGGCTTGTCTTTTTCGAGGGCCAGCGCAAAAAGCTTTTTCTCCATAGCGTCGCGCGCCGGACAGCAGGCGCCGCAGGCTTTGATCGGTATCTCCCCGTAAAGCTCCGGCGATACATCGTGTCCGCCCGTCAGAAGGAACCCGTCGCACAGCGCTGCAAGCTGCGCCAGCATTGCGTCTTCCTGCGTCAGCGGAAGCATCAGCGGCGTTCCGCCCGCTTCCACGATGCCGTCCATGTAGCCCGGAAGCATCCAGAGGCTCTCCTTTTCTTCATCATATAATGGAATCAGTCCGATCAGTGGTCTTTTTGTCATAGTATGTCCCTTTCGTTTGTGTCAGATTATGCCTAAAGCTGCTTTCGTTTATGAATATTGGGCTTTCATACATGCATTGTAGCATATCCTCCCGCATTTGCAAGCAGGTTTTCTATTTACAAATCAATGCAAAATATTCATTAAGCCGATGCACAAATTTTGATTGACAAGGAATCAGCCGACTTTTATAATAGATTTCAAGTACAAGTGGGCAACGGAGCCGGCTGACGGTTTCGTTGCCTTTTTGTTATATAAAAAAGGAGGAAAGAAATATGAGAAAGAGTTTTACAGCAAAATTGGTTTCTGCAACAGCAGTCGGCGCGCTTGCCGTATGCACACTGGCATCTGCGGTATCCGCATCCGATAAGGTATGGGTGATCGCTACCGATACGGCGTTCCGTCCGTTCGAGTACACCAACGCAGAGGGTGAATTTGTCGGCATCGACGTTGATATTCTCGCTGCTATCGCAGAGGACCAGGGATTTGAATATGATCTGCAGTCTGTCGGCTGGGACGCAGGCGTTGCCGCTGTACAGGTTGGGCAGGCAGATGCTCTGATCGCAGGCGCGACCATCAACGATGAGAGAAAAGAAAAAGGCTGGATCTTCTCTGACGGATACTATGACGCTACGCAGTCCTTCTTCGTGGCGGCGGACAGCGAGATCGCTTCCCTCGAAGAGCTGGAGGGCAAAAACGTGGTTGTAAAGATCGGTACCGCAAGCAAGGCTTTCGCGGACAGTCTGAAGGATGAGTACGGCTTCACCGTTACCACCATGGAGACCTCCACTGATATGTACCAGGATGTCATCAACGGCAACAGCGCAGCCTGCATCGACGACACACCGATCACGCTCGCATACATCACCCAGGACGGCGTTGGGTTAAAGCAGCTTGAATGCGAAGGCGCTGAAAGCGAATCTGCACCGTATGGTTTTGCTATCATGGACGAGGCAAATCAGGAGCTTCTCGATATGTTCAACGCAGGTCTAGCGAACATCAAGGAGAACGGAACATACGACGAGATCCTCGATAAATATTTAAAGACTGAGGAGTAAACCGGACAGGCGCAGAGGGTTTTTCCACCCTTCTGCGTCTTTTTCCTGTGTAAAGGATTTTTGTTTTCTAAAAAAGGAGAAGTTTGCATGATAAGTATTATCCAGGTATACGGCGTAATGCTTCTGAGATCCATGGGAAACACGCTGCTGCTCTGCGTGCTTTCGCTGCTTTTTGCCATGGTGATCGGTTTGATTATCGCCTTGTTTAATGTGGGGAAAAACCGTGTTCTGAATTTTATCGGTACCCTGTTTGTCGATGCCGTGCGCGGCGTTCCGCTGATCGTACTGGCATATTTTGTTTATTTCGGCGTCCTGCAGGCTGCAAAGATGCTGAATGTCTCCGGCTTCCGCCTGTCGGCGCTCACAGCTGGCATTATCGCGCTCTCCATGAACTGCGGCGCATACATGGCGGAAATCATCCGCGCCGGAATTGAGAGTGTTGATAAAGGACAGATGGAAGCAAGCCGCAGCCTCGGACTCTCCTATGGAAAAAGTATGCGTCTGATCATCGTTCCGCAGGCGATCCGCACCATGATTCCCTCCATCATCAACCAGTTTATTATCACCCTGAAGGATACCTCCATTCTCTCCGTAATCGGTTTCCCGGAGCTGGTAAACACTGCAAAAAACGTGGCCGGAAACACCTTTATGAACCTGCAGGTGTGGGCAATTGTCGGCATCATGTATATGGTTGTCATCATCACCCTGAGCAAGGTTGCAAAACGCGTAGAAAGGAGACTGAAACGTGGACAGCAGTAATAAGAAAATACAGGTCAGAAATCTGAAAAAAAGCTTTGGAAAGCTGGAGGTACTCAAAGATATCAGCATTGATATCTCGGAGGGCGAGGTCGTCGTGCTGCTCGGTCCCTCCGGCAGCGGAAAATCCACCTTTCTGCGCTGCGTGAACCAGCTTGAAACCGTCACCGCCGGTTCCATCATCGTGGACGGCGT
>CABRSG010000131.1 GCA_902473545.1 uncultured Lachnospiraceae bacterium
CCAGCCAGCCGTTCATCGACACCATTGACACCATCGGGGCGATGATCGGGGAAATCTGTCAGCTCACGGAAGAAATCTGAGGAGGACATGTTCATGAAAACATTTCATTATGAACTGGTGAAGGATCCTGCTTATTTTTGCGATAACCGCGTGGAGGCGCATTCCGATCACCGCTATTACGAAAATGCAGAAAAGATAGAGCAGGGAATCAAGGATTTTTGCTGCAGCTTAAACGGGCTGTGGAAGTTCCATTATGCGAAAAATTATGGAAATACAATTCCGGGCTTTGAGGCGGAATCGTACTGCTGTCATTCCTGGGATGATATCCGGGTCCCGGCGCACATCCAGATGGAGGGCTACGATGCGCCGCAGTACGCCAACGTACAGTTTCCGTGGGAAGGCCGCGAAGAGATCAGACCGGGCGAGATCCCGACGGAATTTAATCCTGTGGCAAGCTATGTGAAATATTTTGAAGTGCCGGAAAAAATGCAGGGCAGGCGTGTGTTTGTTTCTTTTCAGGGGGCGGAGAGCGGACTGGCGCTCTGGCTGAACGGCAGCTTTGTGGGCTACAGCGAGGACACTTTTACCCCGTCCGAGTTTGAGCTGACACCTTATCTGAAGGAGGGCGAGAACAAGCTGGCGGCGCAGGTATTCAAATGGACGAGCAGCAGTTGGTGCGAGGACCAGGATTTTTTCCGCTTTTCCGGCATTTACCGGGACGTTTATCTTTACGCGATTCCGGAGGTACATGTGCAGGATCTGAAGGTGCAGACGCTGCTTGACGACAGCTTTACAAACGCGGAGCTGGATATTACTTTAAAGGCGACGAAGGGCGGCAGGGTGCGCGTTACGCTGTCGAAGGACGGCAAGAAGCTGCAGACACTGGAGGAGACTCTCGAAGAGGCTTCCCATTATGTGATGAAGGTGGCTGCGCCGAAGCTCTGGAGCGCAGAGACGCCGGAGCTTTACGATCTGCTGATCGAGGTGATGGACGAAAACGGCGCGCTAAATGAGGTGATTCCGCAGCGCGTGGGCTTCCGCCGCTTTGAGATGAAGGGCAATATTATGACCTTAAATGGCAGGCGCATTGTCTTTAAGGGCGTGAACCGTCACGAATTCAGCTCGGTGACCGGACGCTGCGTTTCACGGGAAGAGCTGGTAAAGGACATCGTGACGATGAAGCAGAACAATATTAATGCGATCCGCACCTGTCATTACCCGGATGCGGCAGGCATCTATGATTTGTGTGACGAGTACGGGCTGTATATGATCGCAGAGTGCAACCTGGAGTCTCACGGAACCTGGGATACGCAGGAACACAGCGCCGAGCGTGATTATGACGCGGTGATACCGGGCGATCATCCGGAGTGGCAGGATATGATGCTCGACCGCGTAAATTCCGCTTATCAGAGAGACAAAAATCATCCGGCTATCCTGATCTGGTCCTGCGGAAATGAATCGTTTGGCGGCAGGGATATTTTTGAGATGTCGCAGCTTTTCAGAAAGCTTGATCCTACCCGTCTTGTGCACTACGAGGGCGTGCGCAACGACCGCCGTTACAACGACACCAGCGATATGGAAAGCCAGATGTACCCCTCGGTGGAGGACATCAGGGCGTTTCTGGCAAAAGACAGAAGCAAGCCGTTCATCTGCTGTGAGTACGCGCACGCGATGGGTAACTCCTGCGGAGCGATGCACAAATATACCGACCTGAGCGATACGGAACCGCTGTATCAGGGCGGCTTTATCTGGGATTACATCGATCAGTCGATTTATAAAAAAGACCGCTACGGCAAGGAATATCAGGCATACGGAGGCGATTTTGACGATCATCCGTGCGATTACAATTTCAGCGGAAACGGAATTGTCTACGGCGGAAACCGTGATGTGTCCCCGAAGATGCAGGAAGTGAAATTTAATTATCAGAACATTACGGCTAAAGTGGAAAAGGACCATGTGACGGTGATCAACAAAAATTTGTTTGTAAACACGGCCGACTTTGACTGCGTGGTGCTTCTGGAAAAGGATGGAACGCTGATAAAGACGGAGGTTATGCAGACAGACGCAGAGCCGTTATCTGGGAAAACGTATCTGCTGCCGGTTCCGGTGCAGACGCTTCCGGGCGAGTATGCAGTGACGGTATCCTTTCGCTTAAAGAAAGATACGGTCTGGGCAAAGAGCGGTCACGAGGTTGCGTTCGGTCAGGGCGTATACAAGGTGGAGGCTCCGGCAGAGATGAAGAAACCGGCAAAATTCCGTGTCATCAGATCTGCACACAATTTCGGTGTGAAGGGTGAGAACTTTGACGTGCTGTTTTCTTATCTGAACGGCGGATTGGCATCCTACCGCTACGGAGGTGTGGAGATGATGAAGATGATTCCGCGTCCGAATTTCTGGCGCGCGCCGAACGACAACGACTGCGGAAGCCTGATGCCGATGCGCTATGCGCAGTGGAAGACCGCTTCCATGTATCTGTCGCACAAATATCCGACCGGCGGTCGTTATCTTGGCGCAACGGCTCCCGAGATCAAAGTGACGGAGGAGTACGCGCAGATCACCTATACGTATGTCATGCCGACGACGCCGGAGAGCAGGTGCAGGCTGACATATCAGGTGTACGGAGACGGAACGATTCAGACGACGCTTTCCTACGATCCGGTTAAGGAGCTGGGCGATATGCCGGAATTTGGCGTGATGTTCAAATTTGATGCTGACTACGACAATGTGACATGGTACGGCATGGGTCCGGCGGAGACATACGTGGATCGCTGCAAGGGAGCGAAGCTCGGCATCTACAAAAATAAAGTGCAGGATAATATGGCTGCTTATCTCGTACCGCAGGAGTGCGGAAATAAGGTGGGCGTGCGCTGGGCGACCGTGACCGACCGGAAGGGCAGAGGAATGCTCTTTAGCGGTGACTGCATGGAATTTTCGGCGCTGCCGTACACGCCGCATGAGCTGGAAAACGCGATGCATCCGTTCGAGCTGCCGCAGGTGCACTACACCGTTGTCCGGGTATCCGGTCAGCAGATGGGCGTTGCGGGCGACGATAGCTGGGGCGCAAAGACGCATCCCGAGTATCTGCTGGATGTTACAAAGAAGATAGAATTTACATTTGGTTTTAAAGGAATTTGAGGCTCTTATTTCCATGCTGTGAATTTTCCGTGCTCACGTAATTATTTATTGCTGAAAAAAAAGGTTTGTGGTATACTATACTCGACCTACGAATTTATGGAATCGCAATGGTTTCAAAATAAGAAAAGGAGATGGACGAAATGGGATTAGTAACAACTAAGGACATGTTTGCGAAAGCATACAACGGCGGCTACGCTATCGGAGCTTTCAACGTAAACAACATGGAAATCGTACAGGGTATCACCGAAGCGGCAGGCGAGCTGAAGAGCCCGGTTATCCTTCAGGTATCCAAAGGAGCACGTGCTTACGCTAACCACACCTACCTTGTAAAACTGGTAGAGGCAGCGGTTGCAGAGAACCCGGATATTCCGATCGCGCTGCATCTGGATCACGGCGACAGCTTCGAGCTTTGCAAGAGCTGTATCGACGGCGGATTCACTTCTGTTATGATCGACGCATCCTCCAAATCTTTTGAGGATAACATCGCGCTCACAAAGCAGGTTGTTGAGTACGCTCACGCACACGGCGTAGTAGTTGAGGCTGAGCTTGGTACTCTGGCGGGTGTTGAGGATGAGGTTGTTGTAGAGTCTGGTCAAGAGAGCTATACACGTCCGGAAGAGGTAGAAGAGTTTGTTTCCAGAACAGGCTGCGACTCTCTGGCGATCGCTATCGGTACAAGCCACGGCGCATACAAATTCAAAGCGTCCCAGTGCACACGCAACGAGGAAGGCATCCTTGTTCCGCCGCCACTGCGTTTCGACGTTCTTGAAGAGTGCATCAAGCGTCTTCCGGGCTTCCCGATCGTACTGCACGGTTCCTCTTCCGTTCCGCAGGAATTTGTAAAGATGGTAAACGAGTACGGCGGAAATATGCCGGATGCTATCGGTATTCCGGAAGCAGAGCTCCGTCATGCGGCAGAGCTTGCTGTCTGCAAGATCAACATCGACTCCGATATCCGTCTTGCTATGACAGGAAACATCCGCAAGTACTTCGCAGAGCATCCGGATCACTTCGATCCGCGCCAGTATCTGAAACCGGCTCGTCAGGCTGTAAAGGATATGGTTGCTCACAAGATTCAGCACGTACTTGGAAGCGCAGGCAAGGCTTAGAAAGAGGTTTGCGAATAAAGTCGGGCAGAGATTTCTCTGCCCGACTTTACTATGAAAGCCCAGTTTCCATGCAGGAGGATGCAATCCGGGGCTTTCAGACGCATAAGTTTTGAAAGGAATAGACGAATGGACAAAGAAGAACGCAGAAAATACTGGCTGCGGATCGGCGCGGGATTTTCGATCCTTGCGCTGGCGATAGCATTTTACTTTTGCATTTTCCGCTTTAACTATCTGGTAAGCGCTATGCATACTGTAAAAAGGATTCTGATGCCGTTCATTTACGGCGGTGTGATGGCGTATGCGCTGCGCATGCCGTGCAATTTTTTTGAGAAGCATCTGACGAAGCTTTTTCCGAAAAAGATAAAGAAATGGGCGCCGGCAGCGGCAATCGTTCTGGCCTTTCTGAGTGCGGTTCTGATAGTTTATCTGCTGCTCAGCATGGTCATCCCGCAGATGGTTGACAGTATTTCCGGCATCATTGCAGATCTGCCGAAGGCGGTGGAGGACGCTTCCGTCTGGCTGGAGAAGACGCTGGAAGATAACGAGATACTGAAAACCTATGCGGACACGGCGATCGCAAGCATCACCCAGAAGCTGCAGACATGGGCGAGGGGCGATCTGCTTCCGACGCTGCAGAGCGTGATGAGCGGCTTCACCAGCACTGTTTCGCAGGTGGTGGGCACACTGGTAAATTTAGGAATCGGGATCGTGGTGTGCATCTATCTGCTGCAGTCGCGCAAGCTGTTTGCGCGCCAGTCAAAGCTGGTGCTGTACGGCTTTGTCAGACCGGTATGGGCGGACCGCATTATGGAAGAAATTATTTATGCGGACCGGATGTTTGTCGGATTTTTCAGCGGAAAAATTCTTGACAGCGCTATCATCGGGCTGCTCTGCTATATTTTCTCGTTGATTCTGGGCTTTCCGAACGCGATGCTGGTGAGCGTCATCGTGGGCGTCACAAACATCATCCCATACTTCGGACCGTATATTGGAGCCGTGCCGTCCGCGCTGCTGATCCTGATGAGCGACCCCGTCAAATGCGTGTGGTTCGTTGTTTTTATCATCATTCTCCAGCAGTTTGACGGAAACATCCTGGGACCGCACCTGCTGGCAAACAGCACCGGGCTTTCCGGCTTCTGGGTACTGTTTTCCATCACCGTGTTTGGCGGGATATTCGGATTTGTCGGCATTTTGATCGGCGTGCCGGTGTTTGCCGTTATCTACGATATTGTGAAAAAGCTGGTGCTGCATGGGCTGAAGAAGCACGGGAAAATGGATATGCTGAAAAATACATGAAAGTGCATAAAAAAGCGCTTCCCCCGTGCGTGGAGAAGCGTTTTTTTTCAGGGGACTTTTTACAGCCCCTTTGTATTTTTACTGCAGTCTTCCTCTGACGCGTGCGGAAACCTCCCTGCGTGAGAAGGACGGCTGATAAACGAAATAGTAACATACGATATTCAGTCCAAGCGCGGTGATCACGTCGATGACCGTGTGCTGTTTAAGGAACATCGTTGCCGCTACGATCGCGATGCAAAGAAGCAGTGAGCTGTGCACTACCCACGGGTGCTTTTCGCGCAGTGCGGGACTTCCGGCTACTGCGATATGGACAGCCACGGAGTTGAACACATGTATACTCGGCAGCACGTTGGTCGGCGTGTCGAGCGTCCACAGGAAACGCACCATGTCCATGAAAATATTGTCGCGGTGCAGATAGGTAGGACGCAGCGTGTGACCGTTCGGATATACGAGTGAGACGATCAAAAACAGCGTCATGCCGATGCCGAGGTTTGTAACCAGCGCCCAATACTGGCTGCGGTCTTTTTCGGCCAGTGCAAACCAGAGCACTGCGGCAGCCACATAGAAAAACCACAGAAAATATGGGACAATAAAATATTCACAGAATGGAATCAGACGATCCCATTTGGATACCAGCAGATGCATATTGCGAACCGGTCTGTTTTCCACGTAGGCAAATACCGTCAGATAAAACAGCAGGTAAAGAACGACCGGTACAAGATGACGATACCTGTCCCACAGCTTTTTTACGGATTCTGATGTCATATAAATCTCCCCATTTTTTATAAAACACATCCATTACTTACGTGACTCGTTATAGCACGTTTTTGCGGAGAAAACAATAGGGCGGCTATGATTTTAAGAAAAAATTTAGTCTTATTTATATTTTATAAAGTTTTCATTCAGAGAGAACTGTGCTATACTGAAAAATAACAGAGGAGGGTCTGATTATGAAAAAATGGACGAGAAAAGGAGCTGCGATGTTTTTGGCGGTATCCATGCTGTTTACAAATCATATAGCTCTGGCGGAGGAGCTGCAGGATGCACCGGCAGAGCAGGCGGCAGCGG
>CABRSG010000132.1 GCA_902473545.1 uncultured Lachnospiraceae bacterium
GACAAAGGCCAGCGCACTCTTCGGCTTCTTCTCTCTAAGCAGCTTCTCTACCATGGAAACCTTATCTCCCGGCAGCAGCTCGCTGTACACCTCGGCGATGCCAAGCTCCTCTGCCACCTGGTCAGCCACCTTTTTCGCATCGCCGGTCAGCATAACTGTCTTTGACACGCCTGCCTTTTTCAGAGCCTGGATCGCTTCCTTTGCGTGCGGCTTTAGGATATCCGAGATCACAATATGTCCGGCGTATTCGCCGTCGATCGCCAGGTGTACGATCGTGCCGACACTGTGGCAGTCGTGATAACTTACGCCAATGCGTTTCATCAGCTTGCTGTTTCCGGCGGCGACTGTTTTGCCGTCCACCTTTGCGATCACGCCGTTTCCGCTGATCTCCTGCACGTCGGATACACGGCTCTGATCGATATGTTTTCCGTAAGCTTTCTGCAGACTCTTGCTGATCGGGTGCGTGGAATGGCACTCCGCAAGCGCCGCATATTCGAGCAGCTTCGGTTCTTCTATGCTATTGTGGTGCACGCCCGCTACCTCAAAAACGCCCTGCGTCATGGTTCCGGTCTTGTCAAATACCACGCAGTCCGTTTTTGAAAGCATCTCCAGATAATTCGAGCCCTTTACCAGCACGCCCGCGCTGCTCGCGCCTCCGATTCCGGCAAAAAAGCTTAACGGGATACTGATCACCAGCGCACACGGACAACTGATTACCAGGAAGGTGAGCGCGCGCATCACCCACTCCGCCCACTGCGGCGAAACCCCAAGAAAGAACATCCGGACAAGCGGCGGAAGAACAGCAAGCGCAACAGCACTGTAGCAGACCGCCGGTGTATAGTAGCGCGCAAATTTTGTGATAAAATTCTCTGAGCGCGACTTCTTGGAGCTGGAATTTTCCACCAGATCGAGAATCTTTGAGACGGTAGACTCCCCAAACTCCTTCGTTGTGCGCACCTTTATAAGACCGCTCATGTTAATGCAGCCGCTGATGATCTCATCGCCTGCAGCCGCCTCACGCGGCAGGCTCTCACCGGTCAGCGCGCTGGTGTTGAGCGTCGTGCTTCCCTCCAGGATCACACCGTCGATCGGCACCTTTTCGCCCGGCTGCACCACGATCACATCACCGATGGCAACCTCGTCCGGATCTACCTTCTCAAGCGCTCCGTCCCGCTCCACATTCGCGTAGTCCGGGCGGATATCCATCAGCTCGCTGATGTTTCTGCGGCTCTTGCCGACCGCGTAGCTCTGGAACAGCTCCCCGATTTGATAAAACAGCATAACGGCAGCACCCTCCACGTATTCTCCGAGCACGATCGCTCCGATAGTGGCAACCGCCATCAGAAAGTTTTCATCGAAAACCTGCCGGTTTTTAATACCTTTCAGCGCCTTTTTTAAAATATCGTATCCGATCACCAGATACGGGATCAAAAACAGCGCCATCCGCAGATATCCCTCCACCGGAAGCAGACTGAATATCACGATCAGCAGTATCGAAACAATAATACGCGTCAGCACATTTTTCTGCTTTTTGGTCATAATTTCACTCTCCTGTTCTATAGTTTCAATCTGCCGGACGGAAGCTTTTATACTCCCTTCCGGCAGACCTCATACTTTCTATAAATAGATCTCACAGTCGTCTTCTACCTTCTTGCAGTTCTTCAGAACCTCTTTCATGACTGCCTTCGGATCCTGCCCGTCCTCAAATTCCACGATCATCTTCAGGGTCATGAAATTTACAGTTGCATCCTTTACGCCCGCCGTATTTTTTGCGGCTTCCTCCATCTTATTTGCGCAGTTTGCACAGTCAACCTCAATCTTATACGTTTTCTTCATTGTTGTTCCATCCCTTCATTTTTTTGTCCAAACATATGAACATTTATTCATATGTTTAAATAAATTATAGCATGTTTTCACGGGATGTCAATATAAAAATAGTGTTTGGCAGAAAAAAAGTCCGCCTGCAGAGATTTTCTGCAAACGGACCAAGCGTTTTGTTTACATAAATAAATTATGCAAACTCTTTTGCGTCAACAAATTTTCCGTCTCTCCAGATACGCTCCAGATCGTAGAACAGACGGTTCTCCGCGTCAAATACGTGAACGATGATATCGCCGTAATCCAGCAGTATCCAGTTTGCCGTCTGATACCCCTCTACCTGGCGACTGTGGAAGCCCTCCTTCGCAAGCGACTCCTCCACGTTGTCAACCAGCGCCTGTACCTGATTCCGGTTCATACCGCTCGCGATCACGAAGTAGTCCGCCAGCACGGAAACCTCCGTGATGTCGATGACCTTCACATCCTCCGCCTTTTTATCCTCCAGTGCGGCAACCGCAAGCTGTACCATCTTTTTCGACTTCGTAAGCTCCATACATTCCCTCCTTCTGTTATCGTTTAATCCAACACCTGTGCCTTATAATATTCATACGCTCTCATCGTCATACTGTCAATACTTTTCGGTGAATTTCTCAGATATGCCAGCGTGTCCGACAAAATCTTAAAAAGCGCAAGGTCGATATCCTCAAAGGCAAGTTTGCGCACGTCGGCAAGATTTGGAGCCTTGGTACGCATCGGCTCGATATAATCAGAAATAAAAATAATCTTATCGAGCTGGCTCATCCCCGGCTTTCCGGTAGTGTGGCAGGCGATCGCCTCCAGAATCTCTTCATCCTCAATACCGTACTTTTCTTTTGCAATAAACGCGCCGACCTTCGCGTGCAGCAGAAACGGACTCTTCTGCTCCGCATCTGACATAGCGATCTGATTTTTCAGACAGATTTTCACCTTCTTGGTGTCTGGAATACATTTCGCACAGTCGTGCAGCAGACCGGCGACCTGCGCTTTCTCAATATCCTCCCCGTAGCGCATTGCAAGCGCCGCCGCCGTATACATCACACCCTCCGTGTGCTCAAAACGCCCGGCGTCCAGATATTTTTTCAGCGTTTTTTTCATCTTGGGAATATTATACATTGCACTGTGCTCCTTGCTGATAAAGTTTCGTATCATAAATATAATGCAGGACCGCATCCGGCAGATAATAGCGCGCCGACCGTCCGTCCGCGATCCATCCGCGCAGCATCTGCGAGGAAACGTCAAGGTTGGGCGTGGAAAGCATCCGTATACGGGCGCCGTACATTCCCTCCAGACGCTTTGCAGTAAGTTCCAGCTCCGTTTCATTTACGTGGTCACGCACCGCGACGACCAGCGTGGCAAGCTGCGCGATCCTTCCCGGATTTTTCCAGGTTTCAAAGCTGAAAAGAGAATCCGCCCCCATGATAAAATAATACTCCGTATCCGGGTGTTCGCTGCAGAGCCGTTCCAGCGTCTCCTTTGTGTACGTATAGCCCTCCTCGTGCGCCTCGGCGAGCGAAAGTGTGAAGTGGGAATTTCCGGCGATCGCAAGGCGCACCATCTCAATGCGCTCGTCAAGCTGTGCCCTGCCCTGCCGGTTTTGCTTGTGCGGAGGGTTTCCGGACGGCATAAATAATACGCTTTCCAGATGAAACTGCTCGTAAGCGCGCTCTCCAAGGATCAGATGTCCGACATGGATCGGATCGAACGTGCCTCCCATGATACCCACTCTTCGCTTTTCCATAGAGTCCTCCCGTTACCTTGGCAGTACGATTTTCTTCTTCTCGTCTTTGCCCTCTTTGTATAAAACAATCTTTTTGCCGATCACCTGCACCACCTGGGAGTGCGTACGCTCCGCCGCCATCTGCGCGATCTCCCGCGGGTCGTCCATACAGTTCTGCAGGACGCTGACCTTAATCAGCTCTCTTGCGTCCAGCGCCTCCTGGATTGCTTTTGTATTTTCCGGCGTGAGACTGCTTTTTCCGATCTGAAAGATCGGCTCCATCGTCATCGCCAGGCTCTTTAAATATGCTCTCTGTTTACTTGTCATAGCTGCTCCTTATTTATAATAATCGAAGGCAAGCCCGTACATGCGGACGGTGTCGCCCTCCTCGATGCCCGCTTCCTCCAGCGCCTCCAGAATACCGGTATCCTTCAGGAATTTCTGGAAAAACAAGAACCCTTTCTCTGATTCCAGATTGGTGTAGCCGAGCATCTTTTCGATGCGCGGTCCCTCTACCAGGAAGGTGTGCTCCTCTTCTGTCGATTTCTCCACGGTAAACGGCAGATTTTCATCAATATACCGCTCCTCCGGGAAAAACTCCTGCTCGAAAGTAAGCGTCTCCTGCGGCAGCGTATCCAGAAGCTCCCGCACATAATAAAGAAGCTCCTTCAGGCCCTGACCGCTGACGGCGGAGATCGGGAATACCTTCATCCCCTGCGGCTCAAATTCCTCTTTTAAGCGCTGCACCGGGTCCTCATCCTCCGCGTAGATCACATCGACCTTGTTTGCCGCGATCACCTGCGGACGCTCGGCAAGCTCTGCATTATAGGCGCGCAGCTCATGATTGATCTTATAGATATCGTCCACCGGATCACGCCCTTCCGTGGACGCCGCGTCCACCAGATGAATCATCACGCGCGTGCGCTCGATGTGGCGCAGAAATTCAAGTCCAAGCCCCGCTCCGTCAGAAGCACCCTCGATCAGACCGGGAATATCGGCGATCACAAAGCCCTTTCCCTCCAGGTCGACCACGCCGAGGTTCGGTGAGAGCGTCGTAAAGTGATAGTTGGCAATCTTCGGCTTCGCGTTTGTCACCCTCGAAAGAAGCGTTGATTTTCCGACGTTCGGAAATCCGATCAGTCCGACATCCGCGATCACCTTCAGCTCCAGCGTGACCTCCAGCTCCCGCGCCGGTTTCCCGGGCTGCGCGTATTTCGGTACCTGCATGGTGGAAGTGGCAAAATTCATGTTGCCAAGACCGCCTCTGCCGCCCTTTAAGATAACCTGACGCAGATTCTCACCGGACATGTCCGCGATCACTTTGCCGCTCGCCGCGTCCTTGATCACCGTCCCCTCCGGCACCTTCAGCACAATATCCTTTCCGTTCGCTCCGTGACGGCGCTGCTTGCTGCCGTCCTCTCCGGGCTGTGCGGAAAACTTGCGTCTGTGACGGTAATCGCCAAGCGTCGTCAGCCCCTTGTCCACCTCAAAGATAACGTCGCCGCCCTTGCCGCCGTCGCCGCCGTCGGGACCGCCCGCCGCCACAAACAGCTCCCGGCGGAAGCTCACATGACCGTCGCCGCCCTTGCCGGAGCATATGATAATTTTTGCTCTGTCTGCAAACATAGTAACCTCGCTTTCAAGATGAGTCGTCTTTTTCACCCGAATCTTATGAGAAAAAAGGGGTTCAAACCATGCGATTTGAACCCCGAACAATTTATTCTACCGGAAGGACAGAAACCTGTTTCTTGTCGCGTCCTTTTCTCTGGAATCTTACGATGCCGTCAGCCGTTGCAAACAGTGTATCATCACCGCCGCGTCCTACATTTAAGCCCGGATGAATCTTTGTTCCGCGCTGTCTGTAAAGAATGTTGCCAGCCTTTACAAACTGTCCGTCTGCTCTCTTCGCACCTAATCTCTTGGACTCGGAATCTCTGCCGTTCTTTGTGGAACCGACACCCTTTTTATGAGCGAAGATCTGAAGGTTCATATTTAACATGTCCTACACCTCCTTGAATGTAAGTCTGATATACTCATTACCGTATGTTTGTTGAATATCCTGCAATCCGGAAATCATAGAATCCAGCAGAAGCGCTGTCCGCTCAGAGACACTGCCCTTTAAGCTGCAGTGGATGACCCCATCTTCTGAAGAAGCGGTGACATCGTCCTCGGTAAACCGCTCAATCGAATTGACCGCGTTTACCGTGAGTGCGGAAACCGCTGCGCAGATAATGTCGTATCCTTCCTCTGCATAACCGGCATGTCCCTCGCAGGAAAAACCTCTGTATGTGCCGGATTCTTTATAAACGGTTATTTTGATCATAAAAATTAACCGTTGATCTTTTCGATCTTAACCTGTGTGTACTGCTGTCTGTGACCGTTTTTCTTGTGGTAACCGGTTTTTCTCTTATACTTGTAAACGATAACTTTTTTTGCTTTTCCGTTCTTTACAACGGAAGCAGTTACGTTCGCATCAGCAACATCTGCTCCGACTTTCAGACCGTCGTTGCTTACTGCAAGTACATTGTCAAATGTAACAGTTTCACCAGCTTCAACACCAAGCTTTTCTACGTTAATGATATCGCCTTCGGCTACTTTGTACTGTTTACCACCTGTTGCAATAATTGCGTACATATGGCACCTCCTATTATCATTACTCGCTAAATTCGGTGGTTATTTGCATAACACTTAAACCTCTTTACGCGGCATACGTTAGTATCTTAGCATACGAGCGCCTGTTCGTCAAGCAGTTTTTCCGGTATTTGAAACATAACTTTGATACCTTTTTCACCGCATCATCTCCGCAAGCGGTTTCTGCACGCGCCTGCGCGTGATCTCGGCAAGACCGAGCTTCGTGATATCGACGGCGTATGCCTTCACCGGATCTTTCTGAAGCTCGGCGTCAAGCGCTGCGAGGAGCTGCTGCTCGTCTTCTTTGCTGTCCATATTGATAAAATCAATCAGAATGATCCCCGAAAGATTGCGCAGCCGTATCTGACGCGCCGCCTCGCGCGCCGCCTCCAG
>CABRSG010000133.1 GCA_902473545.1 uncultured Lachnospiraceae bacterium
ACGATTGCCTCCGTGCGGGTGTCGATGCTGGAGGTTGCCTCATCCAGGATCATGACCGGCGGATCGGAGATCGCGGCGCGGGCGATGGAGAGAAGCTGGCGCTGTCCCTGCGAAAGCTCGGCACCGTTGCCGGAGATTACAGTGTCGTAGCCCTGCGGCAGCATCTCGATGAAGTCGTGCGCGTTGGCGATTTTCGCCGCCGCGTAAACCTCCTCGTCGGTAGCGTCCAGCTTGCCGTAACGGATGTTCTCCATGATGGTGCCGGAGAACAGATTTGTGTCCTGCAGAACCATGCCGAGCGAGCGGCGCAGCTCCGGCTTTTTAATCTTATTGATATTGATGTCGTCGTAGCGGATCTTGCCGTCGGCGAGATCGTAAAAGCGGTTGATCAGGTTGGTGATGGTCGTTTTTCCGGCGCCGGTTGCGCCGACAAAGGCAATCTTCTGACCGGGCTTCGCGTAGAGCGAAATATTGTGCAGTACGATCTTATCCGGGTTGTAGCCGAAATCCACATCATAGAAGCGCACGTCGCCCTCCATCTTTTTGTAGGTGAGCGTGCCGTCGCCGTGGCGGTGCTTCCATGCCCACATGCCGGTGCGCTCGGGACATTCCGTCAGCTCGCCGTCCACATATTTTGCGCGGACAAGCGTCACGTAGCCCTCGTCCTCCTCCGGTTTTTCGTCCATCAGATCAAAGATACGGCCGGCTCCGGCGAGCGCCATCACGATAGAATTAAACTGCTGCGAAATCTGACCGATCGGGTTCGTGAACGATTTGGAGAGCTGCAGGAAGCTCGCGATCATGCCGACTGTGATGCCGCCGATATTGTTCAGTGCAAGCACACCGCCGACAATCGCGATCACCACATACTGCAGATTTCCGAGGTTGCTCATCACCGGCATCAGAATATTCGCATAGCGGTTGGCGTTGGTAG
Source organism: uncultured Lachnospiraceae bacterium (assembly GCA_902473545.1). Classification (GTDB taxonomy): domain Bacteria; phylum Bacillota; class Clostridia; order Lachnospirales; family Lachnospiraceae; genus Marvinbryantia. The sequence goes on from CABRSG010000133.1 coordinate 935, forward strand.
CGTTGCTGCAAAGCTCTTCATTTAATTTGTCGAAGGCTTCCTTCGAGCGATCCTCATAGTTAAACACCTTTACGACCTTCTGTCCGTTGATCATTTCCTCAATGTAGCCGTTCGTCTCGCCGAGCGAAGCCTGCTGCCGGATAAAGTAGCGGCCGCTGTTCCCGGCGATCTTACCGGTGACGCGCAGCATGAAAAATACGGAAACCGCAACTACCAGCGAAAGGTGCAGGCTGGTCGTCAGCATCGCGATGATGACCGATACGATCGTGATCGCGGAGGAGATCATCTGTGTGAGGCTCTGGGAGAGCATCTGGCGCAGCGTATCCGTATCATTGGTGTAGTGGCTCATAATATCGCCGAAGGCGTGCGTGTCAAAATATTTGATCGGCAGCGTCTGCATATGTGAAAACATCTCGTCGCGGATGCGCTTCTGCACGCCCTGCGCGATCGTTACCATTGTTCTGGAATAGAACAGCGTCGCCAGCACGCCGGCAAGGTAGATTGCCGCCATTTTCAGCAGTGTCTGAAAAAGCGGACCGAAGTCGGGATTTGCCGACTGCAGCAGCGGCGTCACATAATCGTCGATCAGTGTCTGTAAAAACAGTGAGGCAATGACGCCGGTGACGGAGCTTATCAGAATACAGACAAGCACCAGGATCATGTGGAATTTGTAATCTCTGCCGATGTAGCCGAGCAGACGCTTCAGCGGGATCATTGGATTTTGTTTTTTCATCATTTCGCTGCGCGCTTCCTTTGTCATGCCGCGCGCCATCGCTTTGTGGTCATCCTGTCTACTCATCGTCCGATTCCCCCTTTACCTGAGAATAATAAACCTCCTGATAAATATGACTGGAGGCAAGCAGCTCATCGTGCGTTCCGACTGCCGAGATCCGTCCGTTGTCCATGACAACGATCTTGTCGGCGTTCTGGACGGAGGAGATACGCTGCGCAATAATCAGCTTGGTCGTATCCGGGATTTCCTCGGCAAATGCCTTCTGGATCAGCGCATCGGTGCGGGTGTCCACCGCCGAGGTGCTGTCGTCCAGAATAAGGATCTTCGGCTTTTTCAGCAGCGCACGCGCAATACAGAGACGCTGTTTCTGACCGCCGGAAACGTTGGAGCCGCCCTGTTCGATGTGCGTGTCATAGCCGTCCGGAAAGGTGCGGATAAAGTCGTCCGCCTGGGCGAGCTGACAGGCATGGATCATTTCCTCGTCCGTCGCGTCCTTCTTTCCCCAGCGCAGGTTATCCTTGATAGTGCCGGAGAAGAGCACGTTTTTCTGCAGAACCATGGAAACGGCGTCGCGCAGAACCTCCAGGTCATACTCGCGCACGTCCAGTCCGCCCACCGTGAGACTGCCCTCCGTGATATCATACAGACGCGGAATGAGCTGCACAAGCGAGCTCTTCGCGCTTCCGGTGCCGCCGATAATGCCCACGGTCTCTCCGGATTTGATGTCCAGATTGATATCTTTGAGACTCAGGCGGTTTTTATCCTTTGAGTAGCTGAAGGAAACGTGTGAGAAGCAGATGTCGCCGTTTTTTACTTCCTTCACCGGCTGCGCGGCGTCTTTGATATCCGGCTGTTCCTTCAGCACCTCGTCGATACGCTCCACAGAAGCCCTGGACATGGTCACCATCACGAAAATCATGGAGAGCATCATAAGGCTCATCAGGATCTGCATGGTGTAGGTAAACATGGAGGTAAGCTCGCCGGTCGTCATGGTATTTGAGACGATCATATGGGCGCCGAACCAGGAGATCAACAGCATACAGGTGTACACGCAGGTCTGCATGGCGGGGCTGTTGAAGGCGAGAAGCTTTTCTGCCTTATTAAAATCTTTAAAAATAGCGCCGGAGATATTGTTAAATTTCTCCTTCTCGTAATCCTCGCGCACAAATGATTTTACCACGCGGATGCCGTGGACGTTTTCCTGCACGACGTTGTTCAGCTTATCGTAGGTCTTAAACACGCGTGAGAAGATCGGGTGCGCCGTTACGATAATCGCAAAGAGTATGCAGCCGAGAACCGGAATGATAGCCAGGTAAATAAGTGCGAGACGCGGATTGATCTTGCACGCCATCACGAACGCCGATATCAGCATGATCGGGGCGCGCACCGCCACACGGATCACCATCTGGTAGGCGTTCTGGACGTTAGTCACGTCGGTCGTCAGCCTTGTCACCAGACTGGAGGTAGAAAAACGGTCGATATTTGTGAAGGAAAAATCCTGCACCTTATAAAACATCGCCTGGCGCAGATTTTTCGCAAAACCGGCGCTGGCAACCGCGGCGTAATGACCGGAGAGCGCGCCGCAGGCAAGAGATGCCATCGCAGCGGCCACCAGAATAAGACCGTAAAAGAGAATCCGGTTCATGTTTCCGCTGCTGATGCCCTCATCGATCAGGCTTGCCATCAGAAACGGAATAAGCACCTCCAGGATTACCTCAAGGGTAACGCAGATGGGCGCAAGGATAGAGGGCTTTTTGTATTCCCCGATACAGCGAAGTAAATTTTTCAGCATAAAGTATCATCCTCCTTTTTTTCATGCAATTTATGGCAGGAATGTGTGCTGCTGCCGCCCAGCATCTGTGAGATCGTTTTCAGCATCGTAAGAAGCTGCGCTTCCTCTTCCGGCGTAAAGCATTCGGAGATAGAGTTGTCAAATTCGCCGATCGCGTGCCTCATCTGCTGCGCGACGACACGGCCTTTTTCCGTCAGAACCAGCTTTTTCAGGCGGGCGTCCCCGGAAACGGCCTGCCGGGTAATATAGCCGTTCTGCTCCAGATGCGATACTACGCTGGTGACGGAGGAGCGGCGGATGCCGAAAAGTTTTTCAATATCCCGGTGATAAACGTCCTGGCCGGTCTGCTCCGCGCGCTCCAGATGACCGATGATGCGGCTCTGTATTCCGGTAATGCTGTATTTCTGTGCGATCTCATCAATGCTGCGCTTGATCTGGTAGGAAACCATATTGATCCACAGTCCGATATGTTCCCTGTGATACAAAATAATCACCTCACAATGTAAAATTTCCGGCAAAAAAGTTCGAAGCCGGATTGTTTGAAATCTAATAATTTGAAATCGAACATATTTTAATACGTACTTTCTATTTTGTCAATTGTATTTTGGAAATTTTTCTGCTATACTAGCGACATAGGGCCGGGAGTCATATGCCCAATATCAGAAATAAAGGAGAGGACACCATCATGAGTATTGTATTTGACAAATCACTGGAAACAGGAAATGAACTGATCGACAGCCAGCACAGGGAGCTGATTGCCAGAGTAAATAAACTGACAGAGGAGTGCGCAGTAGGCAAAGAGAAGAATGTTGCCGTACAGACGCTGGACTTTCTGATGGACTACACGGTGATCCATTTTGCAGATGAGGAAAAGCTGCAGGAGGAGCACAATTACCCGCTTCTTGATCAGCATAAGGAGCAGCATGCGGCTTTTGTGAAGGCGGTGGACGAGCTGCGCGAGATGCTGGAGGAAGAGGAAGGACCGAGCGAAGCGTTTGTCGAGGCTGTGAAGAAGAACGTGGTCGACTGGCTTATTATCCACATCCAGGGATGGGATAAAAAGGTTGCAGAGTTTGTCTGTGCAAAATAGTCTGTCCTATGAATAACCGCAATTATCAAAGGGAACTGGACCAAGTGATCGCAGGACTGGCAGAAAAGGTGCCGGTCCTGTTTCTGCATAGCTGTTGCGCGCCCTGCAGCAGCTATGTGCTGGAATACCTGTCGCAGTATTTCCGGATCACTGTTTTTTATTATAACCCTAATATTTATCCGCAGGAGGAGTACCGCAAGCGTGTGGTGGAGCAGCAGCGTCTGATCCGCGAGATGCCCCTGAAGCATCCGGTAAGCTTTATCGAGGGCGATTTCGACGACGGGCATTACTATGAAGCGGTCAAAGGGCTGGAGCGCGAGCCGGAAGGCGGCGCGCGCTGCCGCGTCTGTTTTGCGCTGCGTCTGCGGGAGACGGCGAAGAGAGCTGTCCTTGCCAATGCCGATTACTTTGCGACCACGCTCACGATCAGCCCGCTGAAAAACGCAGCCGTTATCAATGAGATCGGGGAGCAGCTTGCCGGGGAGTACGGCGTTTCCTGGCTGCCCTCCGATTTTAAGAAAAAGAACGGCTTCAAGCGCTCCGGAGAGCTGTCCGCCAAATACGGGCTGTACAGACAGAACTACTGCGGGTGCGTATTCAGCATGAAAGGGGCTTGCGGCTGTGCGGAAAATATGATACACTCCGTATGAGAAAAAACGAAAGAAGGGGAATTTATGGCACAGCTATGGGGCGGCCGTTTTACCAAAGAGACAGACGAGCTGGTATACCGGTTTAACGCATCCGTATCGTTTGACCAGAAGTTTTACCGCCAGGATATCCGCGGCAGCATGGCGCATGTGAAAATGCTGGCGAAGCAGGGCATTCTGACGGAGCAGGAAAAGGAACAGATTTTGGAGGGGCTGCAGGGCATTCTTACCGATGTCGAGAACGGGACACTGCAGATTACAGAAAAATATGAGGATATCCACAGCTTTGTTGAGGCAAATTTAATAGACCGCATTGGCGATGCGGGCAAAAAGCTGCACACCGGCAGGGGCCGCAACGACCAGGTGGCGCTGGATATGAAGCTTTACATACGCGATGAGATCGCGGAGATGGACGCGCTGCTAAAGAAGCTCCTGGAGACACTGCTTTCCATGATGGAGGCGCACACGGAAACTTATATGCCGGGCTTTACGCACCTGCAGAAGGCGCAGCCGGTCACACTTGCGCACCATCTCGGCGCTTATTTTGAAATGTTTAAGCGCGACCGTCAAAGGCTTGCAGATATTACAAAGCGGATGAACCTCTGTCCGCTCGGCAGCGGTGCGCTCGCAGGCACCACCTATCCGCTAAACCGGGAATACACGGCGCAGCTTCTTGATTTTGACGGTGCGACCTTAAACAGCATGGATTCGGTGGCGGACCGGGACTATCTGATCGAGCTTCTGTCCGCTCTGTCCACAGTCATGATGCACCTCAGCCGTTTTTCCGAGGAAATCATCCTCTGGAATTCCAATGAATACCGTTTTGTAGAGTTGGATGACGCTTACAGTACCGGCAGCAGCATCATGCCGCAGAAGAAAAACCCGGATATTGCGGAGCTGATCCGCGGAAAGACCGGGCGCGTCTACGGGGCACTGACAGCGCTGCTTACGACCATGAAGGGGCTTCCGCTTGCATATAATAAGGATATGCAGGAGGATAAGGAACTGACGTTTGATGCGATCGACACAGTCAAGGGCTGCATTGCCCTGTTCACCGGCATGATCGCGACGATGAAAATTAATAAAAACCGCATGGAGGAGAGCGCGAAGCAGGGCTTCACGAATGCGACGGACGCCGCAGATTATCTGGTAAATCACGGCGTGCCGTTCCGCGATGCACACGGCATCGTCGGCAGGCTGGTGCTTACCTGCATTGAAAAGGGCATCGCGCTGGACGATCTGACGCTTGCGGAGTACCGCGCGATCAGTCCGGTGTTTGAGGACGATATCTATGAGGCGATCAGCCTGAAAACCTGCGTGGAAAAGCGGCAGACGGCAGGAGCGCCGTCTGAGAAGGCGATGCTGCAGGCGATTGCCGAAGAGAGAAGA
>CABRSG010000134.1 GCA_902473545.1 uncultured Lachnospiraceae bacterium
ACGACCGCAGCGGACAGATAAAAAATCCACCGCGCCTGCAGGAGCTTTATTTTATAGGGCTGCGCGGATGTTCTGTCCGGCTGTTCGGCCGGAGCGGTTGTTTTGCGTGTAAAAAGCGCTTTCATATCAGTTTCCCTCCCTGTGAATGATTGCCTTGTAGCCAAGCCCGCGGAGCGCGACCAGCTCAAATTCCGGGCAGTGACTGAATTTACTGCGCAGGCGGCTGACGTAGGTTTTGATGGTGTTGTAATCCGTCTCGGTGTCGTAGCCCCACAGTTCGTCCATAAGCTGCTGCTTCGTAAAGACGACCTCCGGGTAGGAGAGAAATTTATAGAGCAGATCAAATTCCTTGGCCGTGAGAGGAATGTCCGTCCCTTCGTATTTTGCAGACATGGAATCGCGGTCGAGCACCAGAGCGCCGACGGTGATTTTATTGTCGTTTGCAATCCGTGCGCGGCGAAGCAGCGCTTCAATGTGCCACTCCAGCTCTTCATACTGGATTGGTTTTGTCATGTAATCGTCGATGCCGCTGGCGTAGCCCTCCTTTTTGTGCGCGAAGGTATTCATTGCGGTGAGCATGATGACCGGGATATCCATGGAGCTTTCGCGCAGCGCACGTACAAATTCATAGCCGTCCATTTTTGGCATCATGATATCTGCGATGATCAGATCGACATGGTGGTGGTCCAGCACGTCCAGACCTTTCGCGCCGTTTTCCGCTTCTAATATATGATATTTTGGGGAAAGCCGGGTCCTTGTCAGAAGCCGGACCGCGGCATCATCCTCCACGATTAAGATGGTGAGCATTGAAAACCTCCTGTAAAATCCAGTTATCGGGCAGCCTATTAGTTTCATTATACAATATTTTTTGAAAAACAGCAGCTATTTTTACTTTCGTTTAACCTTTCCGGTTTAGAATGCGTTTGTCAGTTGAAAAGAAAGGCAGACACCGGCCAGGAGCCGGGAGCAAATAAGGAAAAGGAAGGTATATGAAAATGAAAGAGAAAATGTATTTAGTAACCGGAGCGGCAGGATTTCTGGGCGGAACCATCTGCAGGGAGCTGATCGCACGCGGCGACAGGGTGCGGGCATTTGTCCTGCCGAATGATAAGGCGAAGGTGTACGTCCCGGCGGAGGCAGAAATCGTGGAGGGCGACCTGTGCGACAGGGAATCGCTTCAGCGGTTTTTTACGGTGCCGGAGGGGACAGAGACGATCGTGCTCCACATTGCCAGCATTGTTACGGTAAACCCGGACTACAGCCAGAAGGTAATAGACGTCAATGTGGGCGGCACACAGAATATCATTGATCTCTGTCTGGAGCATAAAGAGTGCAAAAAGCTGGTGTACTGCAGCAGCACCGGCGCGATACCGGAGCTGCCGAAGGGACTGCGTATCAGGGAGGTGAGCCGTTTCGAGCCGGAAAAGGTGCTTGGCTGCTACAGCCAGTCGAAGGCGATCGCCACGCAGAAGGTGCTGGATGCTGTGGAAAAACAGGGGCTGAATGCCTGCGTCGTTCATCCGAGCGGCATTCTCGGACCGGAGGATTTTGCTGTCGGAGAGACGACAAAGACAGTGATCCAGATTATCAACGGAGAAATGCCGGCGGGCATCGACGGTTCCTTTAATCTCTGTGATGTGCGCGACCTTGCACACGGGACCATTCTGGCGGCGGACAAGGGCAGGAAGGGAAGCTGCTATATTCTCGGCAACGAGGAGGTTACCTTTAAGGAGTTTGCCAGAATCTTATCTGAGGAGAGCGGCTGCAAAAGAATGAAGCTTTTTCTTCCGTGCAGTGCGGCAAATTTTATGGCGGGACTTTTGGAGAAGAAAGCGAAGCGCAGCGGAAAGCGCCCGCTGATGACAACCTTTTCCGTTTACAATCTGGCGCGCAACAATGCCTTCGACTGTTCGCGGGCACAGCAGGAGCTTGGCTACACGACGCGCTCCTACCAGGAGACCATCCGCGATGAGGTGGAGTGGCTGCGCAGGAGCGGGAAGATTGCGTGATTTTATACATTTTTTAGGATTCTCCCGTAGACGAAAGAAGTGTGCGAGTTTATAATAGTTAAGGTGTGGAAAGAGGGAGTGAAACTATTATGAGCTTGAAATCAGAGGAGCATACGGAAAAAACACAGAAACAGGATATGGGCAGCGGCAGCATCGGGAAGCTGCTCGCACAGCTTGCGGTTCCGGCAGTGGTGGCGCAGATCATCAACCTGCTGTACAATATCGTGGACCGCATTTACATCGGACATATCCCGGAGATCGGGGCGTCCGCGCTTACAGGTGTCGGACTGTTTATGCCGATGCTGATGCTCATTAACGCTTTTGCAATGCTCTGCGGCTCCGGCGGCGCGCCGCGTGCCGCAATCGCTATGGGACAAAAGGATAATGAAACGGCGGAAAAGATCGTCGGCAACTGCTTTGCGCTACTGATTGCGATTGCTGTTGTCCTGACAGCCGCATTCTATGTGGGCGCGCCGGGGCTGCTGCGTCTTTTCGGCGCCAGCGATGTTACCCTGCCGTATGCCGTTTCCTATGCGCGGATTTATATATTGGGCAGTATTTTTGTGCTGATCGTGATGGGTATGAACCCGTTCATCACTACGCAGGGCTTTGCAAAGATCAGCATGATGACAACTGTAATCGGCGCTGTTATTAATATTATTCTGGATCCGATTTTTATTTTTGTTTTTGGAATGGGCGTGCAGGGAGCAGCCCTCGCCACCGTTCTCAGCCAGGCGGTCGGCGCGGTGTGGATCCTGCGATTCCTGACAGGCAGTCAGACCATGCTTCATTTGAGGAAGCGCAATATGAAGCTGATTCCGGGAGTGATCGGTCCGTGTCTTGCTCTGGGCGTTTCTACTTTCGTCATGCTGTCCACGGAGAGCCTCTTATCTATCAGCTTTACCTCCAGCCTGTCGCGTTACGGCGGCGACCTGGCGGTCGGTGCGATGACGATCATCAACAGTGTGAGCCAGCTTGTCAGTATGCCGGTGCAGGGCATTTGTCAGGGCGGGCAGCCGATCATCAGCTATAATTTCGGGGCCGGAAAGACGGAGCGGGTAAAAAAAGCATTCTATCTGCAGTTTCGCGTGTGCATAACTTTCACAATTTTGTTCTGGGTAGCGCTGATGCTGGTCCCGCAGCTTTTTGCTGGAATTTTTACCGGGGACGCCGCCCTGGTTTCTTATGCAACATGGGCGATGCGCATTTATATGGCGGGTATTTTCTCCATCGGCTTTCAAATGTGCTGCCAGCAGAGCTTTATGGCGCTTGGACAGGCAAAGATCAGTCTGCTGCTTGCCTGCCTGCGAAAGCTCATTTTGCTGATTCCGCTTATTTTTATCCTGCCGGTGTTCTTTTCAGACAAGGTATTTGCCGTATTCCTCGCCGAGCCGGTCAGCGATATTCTGGCAGCGACCGTCACAACCATTGCTTTCATGACGCAGTTTAATAAAATTCTCCGGCATGGAGCGGCAAGCGTGGCGAAATAACAAGTTTCCTTTTTTCCTTGCAGTTCCCCTTCTGATAGTGGTATGATAGACCATGTGAAAGGAAGAAGAACAGGAGGACACAAAAATGGCGTTTAAAGAAGTGAAGATAGAAGAGCTTTCCTTCAATCCGTTTACCAAGATCGGTAAAGAGTGGATGCTGATTACAGCGGGAAATGAAGAAAAATGCAATACGATGACAGCAAGCTGGGGCGGCATCGGCGTGATGTGGGGTAAAAATGCAGTGACGGCGTATATCCGTCCGCAGCGTTATACAAAGGAATTTGTGGATCGCGAGCAGGCGTTTACCATCTCCTTTTACAATGAAAAATACCGCAAGGCGCTGAACCTCTGCGGAACGGTTTCCGGCAAGGATACGGATAAGATCGGCCAGGCGGGACTGACGCCGTATTTCGTGGACGGCGTGCCGGCGTTTGCGGAGGCGGACATGATCATGGTCTGCAAAAAAATGTATTACGACGAGATTAAGCCGGAAAAATTTATCGAAGCAGAGATCGACGACAGGTGGTATCCGCAGAAGGACTATCATACCATGTATATTGCAGAGGTATTGAAGGTTCTGGTAAGGGAGTAGGCTGTGTCAGCAATGATAGAAGAGCTGCGCCGTGACCGGAACCTGCCGGATGCGGCGCTGAGGAAATTGATAGAGTGCGCAGATTATGACGAAGAGCTGTTTCACCATGCAGATGAAGTGCGGCGGGAATATTACGGCACGGACGTGTATATCCGCGGTCTGATCGAACTGACGAACTATTGTAAAAATGACTGCTATTACTGCGGCATCCGCAGGAGCAATGCGGAGGCGGTGCGCTACCGGCTGCATAAAGAGGATATCCTGGAGTGCTGCCGGGAAGGGGATGCGCTCGGCTTTCGCACCTTTGTGCTGCAGGGCGGGGAGGACGGCTTCTATACGGATAAAAACGTCTGTGAAATCGTGAGCGCTATCCGCGAAAATTATCCGGACTGCGCAATTTCGCTGTCGCTGGGAGAGAAATCCGGTGAGAGCTATCTTGCCTTCTTTGAGGCGGGTGCCGACCGCTACCTTCTGCGCCATGAGACAGCGGACGAGGAGCATTATCAGAAGCTGCATCCGTCCGCGCAGAAGCTGTCTGTGCGCAAACAATGCCTGTGGGACCTGAAAAAAATCGGCTATCAGGTCGGCTCCGGGTTTATGGTAGGCTCTCCGTATCAGACGACGGAAAATCTGATCGCGGATCTGCGTTTTCTGCAGGAACTGATGCCGGCTATGATCGGCATCGGTCCGTTTATCCCGCATCATCAGACGCCGTTTCGAACGTGCGCGGGCGGTACGCTTGCGCTGAGCCTTCGGATGGTGGCGATTCTGCGGCTGATGTTTCCCTATGCATTGATTCCGGCGACCACGGCGCTCGGCACGATCCATCCGCAGGGACGGGAACTGGGGCTGAAAGCGGGGGCAAATGTGGTGATGCCAAATCTGTCGCCGGTGAAGGTGCGCAAACTCTATGAATTATATGACAACAAAATCTGCACAGGGGAAGAGTCCGCTGAGTGCCGTGGCTGTCTGGAGAAGCGCGTTGCGTCCGCCGGATACCGCATTGTGACGGCACGCGGCGATGTTGCCTGCCAGAGCAGGCGGGAAGGATAAGATATCATATGGCATTTTGCATTATTACGGATTCGGCGTCGGATATTCCGCAGTCTGTGATTAAGGAATACGGACTGCATGTAATTCCGACTCCGGTTACGATTGATGAAAAGGACTATTTTGACGGAGATACGATTTTTCCGGAGGAATTTTACCGGATTCAGAAGGAAAATAAATCTGAGATAAAGACCTATCACATCAGCCAGTATATGTTTGAGCAGCATTTTGGGCCGTTTGCAAAGCGGGGAGACGAAGTGCTGTACATCTGTTTTTCCACAGGGATCGCCGGGACATTCCAGGCAGCGAATCTGGCGAAGGACGAGATTCTGGAAAGATATCCGGACTTTAAGATTACGATCATCGATTCTAAATGTGCGTCGATCGGATTCGGGCTTGTGGTGTATAAGCTGCTGAAAATGCAGAAAAACGGGGCGCCGAAGGAGCTTCTCATCGAGGCGGCAAAGTTTTACTGCGAGCATATGGAGCACGTCGTAACGGTGACGACGCTGGAGTATCTGGCGCGCGGCGGCAGGCTGAGCCGTTCTTCGGCGGCAATCGGGAGCGTACTTGACATCAAGCCCATCATCATTGTGGACGAGAAGGGCGCGCTGGTGGCAAGCGAGAAGGTGCGCGGTATGAAAAAGGCGGTAAAGCGCTGCCTGGAGCTGGTAAAAGAAAAGGGCGCAGAGCTTTCGCGCCAGACCGTGGGAATCTGCTACGGAGGGGATGAGTCCATCTGTGAGGAAGCGGAGCTCGCGCTGCGGGAAGAATTCCACGTAAAAGAAATCTTAAAAACGCAGGTCGGCTGCGCGATCGGAGCGCATACCGGTCCGGGGATCCTTGGGATCGTGTTTGAAAATGCGATTGACGAGAGGTTTGAGGAGTATTTATAGTGGAAATCACTCATTCCTTCCCTGCGATCAGCCGCTCCTTCTCCTTTCGGGAGAGCTGCTTAATCTGGTACTCACGGCGCATCGCCGCCTGCTTATCTGCAAATTCTTCAAAATACACGAGTGTTACCGGCGTGCGGCTGCGTGTGTATTTGGCGCCCTTTCCCAGGTTGTGGGCGAGAAGGCGTTTGCCCAGATCGGTAGTCCATCCGGTATAAAGGGTGTTATCGCTGCATTTTATAATGTAAGTATAGTTCATGACGCATCCGGCTCCATTGGTATGTACGCAAGGGCACCGGCAAAGCGTGCGGCAGCGCCCTTCCTTATAAAAAACACCCGGAGGTGTATACTTACAGTATACGCGCCTCCGGGCTTTTTGTGCAATCAAATTTTATAAAACTGTCCAGACACTTCAATTTTGTGATGAAGCGGCTTTAAAACGCAGGCGCTGCAAGGAAGAAGTACATCACAATAAAGTGGCAGGGG
>CABRSG010000135.1 GCA_902473545.1 uncultured Lachnospiraceae bacterium
GCCGCCGGACCCCGGTAGAAACAGAAACATCGTCAGAGACTGTGAAAGAAACGGAATCCGAAACGGAAAAGGTCACGGAAACGCAAAAACAGACGACGGAAAAACAGACGGAAACTCAGCAGCAGACTGTCAAAAAGACAAGCGTCACACCGTCCACGCAGACGCCGCAGACGCAGACTGCCGCCTCAGAAACGCAGGCTCAGACCACGGAGAATACTACCCAGCAGTGTCCTTATTGCTACAACTGGTTCAGCACCACGCTCCAGGCGGACGGCACCTCTGAATATTCCACCCATGTAGCAGCGGAGGAAAGCTATCTTCAGAGTATCCAGTCCTCCACCAATGCAGCGGATAACTCTTATACATACGACTATAATTACAGTTATCAGACGGGAATCGATGGAAATCTCTATGCGCAGTGCCCCTATTGTTTCCAGTGGTTCTCTGATGCCGCAGACGCCGGCGGATACTCACAGTATGCCGACCACGTGGCTGCAGAATCCGCTTATGCCGCACAGATTGCAGGGGAAGATCTCGTGCAGTGTCCTTACTGCGGAAACTGGGTGACGCAGAACGAATATCAGGATCACATCAACAACGGATGGTAAAAAATGCTGACTGCATAAAATCGGCGCCGGAATCACTCCGGCGCCAGTTTTTTCGGATTCTGCATATGCACGCCCAGTTACTGTTCACTCCGTTCGCAGTAACCACACCCGGCCCGCTGGGCGCGTCATTTCAGAAATATTTCTCATGATACGTCGGAGATCTGTTTTCCGGCATGATCCATATGATAGTTTTCTTTATAGATCAGTTCAGACACCGGCACTACCTCGTACCCCTGTTCTTTTAAACCGGTGAGCAGCGCATCCAGCGCCTGCGCCGTATACTCCGCCCCGTTATGGCAGAGGATGATCGCACCGGGTTCCAGGTTCTTATGCTTCAGCACAGTGTCAAGAATGCTCTGCATCCCGTAATTTTTCCAGTCAAGACTGTCGACCGACCACTGGATCGGATAATAGCCGCACTCCTGTGCCGTCAGGATCACCTCGTTATCGTAATCTCCGTAGGGCGGACGAAACAGCTTCATCTCCACGCCCGTCAGCTCTTTTACTTTATTATGTACCTCCATCAGCTCACTGATGCACTCCTCTTTGGAAAGCTGGCTCATATTTTTATGATTTTCGCTGTGGTTGCCGAGATCGTGACCGGCGGCCTGAATTTTTTTAACATCCTCCGGGTAACCGGAAACCCACCCTCCCGTCATGAAAAATGTCACATGTACGTTGTGCTTTGCAAGAATATCCAGAATCTGCTGCGTGTCCTCATTTCCCCACGCCGCGTCAAAGGAAAGCGCCACCTGCTTTTTCTCCGTATCGACACTGTAGATCGGCAGCTCACGATCCCCTGCGCGGCTGCTCGTTTGTACGACAGGATCCCCGAAACGCACACTGCCCACCAGTATCAGCAGCGCGCACAAAAAAATCAGAGCGCCGCCCCGGTGACGCTGGAGCAGACGCTCAATTCGTCCGACGTTTTTCATAGCTGTAACCTCAATGCTTTTTTACAGCTTATGAGAACGTTGGATATATTATACGTTATATAAGAAAATCCTTCAGCCGCTTGCTCCGCGACGGATGGCGCAGCTTTCGCAGCGCCTTCGCCTCGATCTGGCGGATACGCTCACGGGTGACGTTGAATTCTTTTCCGACTTCCTCCAGGGTGCGCGCCCTGCCGTCGATCAGACCGAAGCGGAGCTGAACGACCTGGCGCTCCCTGTCCGTGAGCGACTCAAGCGCGGTGCCAAGCTCCTCGCGCAGCATGGAGAACGCTGCGGAATCGGACGGGGAGAGTGCGGAATCATCCTCGATAAAGTCTCCGAGATGGCTGTCGTCCTCCTCACCGATCGGTGTATCAAGCGATACCGGATCTCTGGAGATCTTCAGCACCTCGCGCACACGCGAAACCGGCACGTTCAGTCGATCCGCCACCTCCTCCGGGGTCGGTTCGCGCCCCAGCTCCTGCAGAAGGGTGCGCGTCATGCGGAGCGTCTTGTTGATTGTCTCCACCATATGCACCGGCACTCGAATGGTCCTGCCGGTATCCGCAATGCCCCTGGTGATTGCCTGGCGGATCCACCAGGTTGCGTACGTACTAAATTTAAAACCCTTTGCATAGTCGAACTTGTCCACCGCTTTCATCAATCCCATGTTGCCTTCCTGAATCAGATCCAGGAACGGCATCCCGCGGCCGACGTATTTCTTGGCAATGCTGACAACCAGACGGAGATTCGCCTCGATCAGACGCTTCTTCGCCTCCTCGTCACCCTCCTCCACTCTCTTGGCAAGCTCGATTTCTTCCTCGGTGGTAAGCAGCGGCACATTGCCGATTTCCTTCAGATACATGCGCACCGGATCCTCTGTGCTGACGCCCTCCAGAACGTCCGCATCGTCTATAATCTCCACTTCTTCCTCATCTGAGAGCAGGAGATCGTCATCATTATCCAGCAGAAGCTCCGTCGTGCCGTCCGCATTTTCCTCATGGACAAGGTCGATATTATGCTTTTCCAGATACTCAAAAACAAAGTCCATCTTCTCTTCCGAAATCTGCATCGTTCCGAAAGCGTCGTTTACCTCCTTGTAGGTAAGCATATTCTTTTTTGTCTTTGCCTCTGCTACCAAACCTTCCAGTATTTTTAAAAACTGTTCACGCGTTTCATCCATAAACTACTAAATCTCCTCTCAGGGTAATCTGCGGACCTCCGGTGTGCTCGATGTATGCCCTGGTGATCGTTACCTTACCAATATTGTCATCTTTGGGAATTTCATACATAATATCAAGCATAATTTCCTCAATAATCGCCCGGAGCGCCCTCGCACCCGTCTTTTTCTCAAGCGCGCGCTCGGCAATCGCCTCCAGCGCTTCTTCCTCAAACTCCAGCTGTACCTCATCCAGCGCAAGCAGCTTCTGATACTGCTTTAAAATGGCATTTTTCGGCTCCTTTAAAATCTGTACCATCATCTCCTTCGTCAGTCCCTGCATGGTAAATACGATCGGCAGACGTCCGATAAACTCCGGGATCATTCCAAACTTGCGAATGTCCTCATTGGTCACCTTTTCCAAAATGTGCGGATCGTTGTCGTATTTATCCCGCAGGTCCGCCTGGAAGCCAATCGACGCCTGCTTGTTCAGGCGCTCCTTAATGATATCCTCCAGCCCCGGAAATGCGCCGCCGCAGATAAACAGAATATTGCGCGTGTTTACCGTCTCCAGTGGAACCATGGCATTCTTGCTGTTTGCCCCGACCGGGACCTCCACCTCACTGCCCTCCAGTAATTTCAACATTCCCTGCTGGACGGATTCTCCGCTCACATCTCTCTGCGTTGCATTTTTCTTCTTTGCGATCTTGTCGATCTCATCTATAAAAATAATACCGCGCTCTGCCTTCTCCACATCGTTTCCCGCCGCAGCGAGAAGCTTGGACACCACGCTCTCAATGTCGTCTCCGATATAACCGGCCTCCGTCAGCGACGTGGCATCCGCGATCGCAAGCGGCACGTCCAGGAGCCTTGCCAGCGTCTTTACCAGATATGTCTTTCCGCATCCGGTCGGTCCGATCATCAGCATGTTGGATTTCTCAATCTCGATCTCGTCCATTGTGCCGGTGGCAACGCGCTTGTAATGGTTGTACACCCCGACAGAGATCACCTTTTTCGCATACTCCTGCCCAATGACATACTCGTCCAGGCTCGCCTTAATCTTATGCGGTGCCGGGATTGATTTGATGTCAAACTCCTTCTGCGGCTGCGCCTTTTTCTTTTTCACCTTCTGGCGCTTTGGAATGTCCTCCGGTATATCCGAAAGGTTGATCATCTGCATATTCGGAAACCGTCTCGACAGCTCCATCAGCTCCTTATAGCTGCCTGCGTCCATGCGGCTCATACTGCTGAACGACTTCTGCAGACAGTCCGGACAGATCGTAAGGTTCATAAGCTCCAGCATTTTCCCCGCCTTGCTCTCCGGTCTATGGCAGATGTAACAGATTTTTTCATATTCTTCGTCTTTTTTTACATCTTCTTTTACTTCTTCGGGTAAAGAATCTTTTTCCTCTGACACAAAATCCTCTCCTTCTTCTTTTGCGTGCATATTCCTGCGGGGCATTTTATCCCTTTGTAACGGGAAAGCCCCCTGCGCAGCAGAAAATCTGCACAACTAGCCCATCATAAGCAATCATAACACACCAATCGTTTTTTCACAAGAAAAGTTTTTATAAAGTTTCTTAATGATATAAAAAACCCGGAGCACCTGCACGCTCCGGGTATCACGATGCTGTTTAGAATCCAAAGCCTCTGAAAAAGTCCTGTATTCCATAACCGTCGTCATTGTAATTGTAATAGTAAAGATCATCATCTGAGCTGTCGTCCTGGCTGTCGCTGCCAGAATTACTGCTGTCGTTGGTGGTCGCCTGCAGATCGGATTTCTTGCCGAGCTTTACCTCGAACTGTTTTTCCTGATAACCGTTGTCCTCAAATCTCTGCACGGTGACGGTAACAGTCTCGCCTGCCTCATAGTACTGCATACGATTCAGCAAATCGGACCTGCTGGAAATCTTTGTCTCATCCAGCATGGTAATGATATCTCCCGTTTCAATGCCGGCTTCCTCTGCCGCACTGTTGTCCGTCAGCTCGTAAACCAGAGCTCCGGACGGCACATGATAGAGTTCCTTGGTCGTATCATCAATGTCCATCACGGTAATGCCCAACGCGCCCGCATTTTCTTGGTCCACCTTCGTTCTGGTGGTCTGGTTCATCAGATCTTCAATAATCGGCTTTGCGGTGTTGATCGGGATCGCGTAGCCCATGCCCTCCACGCCGTCGACTGCCGCTTTTGCGGAGTTGATACCGATCAGACGTCCTTCCATATCCAGGAGCGCGCCGCCGCTGTTTCCGAAGTTGATCGCCGCATCGGTCTGTATCATATTGTTTGTAACGGTTCCGCTGCTGGTGGAAACACTTACCTCGCGGTCAAGCGCGCTGATGATGCCTGCCGTGACGGACTGTCCATATCCAAGCGCATTGCCGATGGCAACCGCCCACTCGCCGACCTGCACTTCGTCGGAATCACCGAGCTGGATAATGCCGATCTTATCGGCCACCTCGTCGTCGATGTCCTCCAGTTTAACGGCAATCACCGCCAGATCCATGGAGGAGTCGGTGCCCTTTACCAGCGCCGGAGCCAATGTCTTCTCACCGTCCTCATCATCCTCGACGTCTACGCTGAAGCAGACCGTCAGCTCCTCGGAATCCTCCACCACGTGATTGTTTGTAGCGATCAAAAGCTCATCGTCATTCTTTCCGACGATGATGCCGGAGCCGCCGCTGGTAGTCTCCTGCTGATAGCTTCTGCCGAAGAAGTTGACCTCCTCGATGCCCTGGTTTGTGATCGCCACGATCGCCGGCATCGCCGTCTCCGCCACCCTCTGCACGTTCGGCAATCCGTAGGAGCTATCCGAGCTGTCCTGCGTCGGAATCTCCTCGATCTGTGCCGCCTCTGCCGTCGCCGTATCCAGCGTTGTCTCTGCTTTTAAGTCCGCCGGCGAATCCAATGTGATACGATTCTCCTGCTGACTGCTGTCCATGTTTCCGATCCCATATACCGTTGCCCCGAGCGCTCCAACCGCTGCCAGCGCAGCTGCACAGGTTCCAATTCGTTTCTTCATGCTCATATTTAAGACCTCCCATATCTATCTTCGTAACTATTTTGTATCCTCGTAGTTACCTTTTCTTTTTGATGAGTCTATGATATCAGTCATTTGTGTTCAATTTGTGACAACAGTTTTAAAAAACTTTGTTTTTCCAATATTTTCTGTTCATAGAGCAGGCGAGCACGACGCGCCTCGGAAGCACGCGGTAGCGCCTGCCGAAAAAGTAGCCAAGATATTTGCAGCCGCTCTGCCAGACGAGCTTTGGCAGAAGGTCGATCCGCCCGCGTCTGCAAAGAAACGCCGCCGTGCTCTTTACAAGCCGGACGCCCTCTTTTTCCGACGGAACCTCCGCAAAAATTTCCGGGTGCTCCGCCTGGGAGACGGCGAGATCAAAGTTGCGCTTAAACTGCTCTTTGCCGCTGTAATTGTGCGAATGCACCACCTGCGCATCCGCCGCATAAGCGATCCTGTAGCCTGCCTTTATCAGCTTCGCCGCAAAGATCATGTCCTCGTTGAAGATTGCCTGTTTCTCAAAGCCGCCCAGCTTTTCATAGACGCTGCGCACATAGGCGGCGCACACATTGGAGCAGAAGTACGTCTTAATTCCCAGCTCCGGCAGATCGCCTATGGATTTCACCCGGCTTTTTTCCCCGTAATTAAAGCTTCTTGTGTAGTGCTCCAGAAGACTGCAGTCCTTTGCCGGAAGCTGCCTTGCGTAAGCCGCCGCCACCTCGCCGCCGGCGTTTTCTCCAAGCTGCGCAGTCAGCCGCTCGATCAGATATTCGTCCGCCGGCA
>CABRSG010000136.1 GCA_902473545.1 uncultured Lachnospiraceae bacterium
TGAACGACCTACACCCTTAGCAGGGGCGCCTCTTCAGCCTCTTGAGTATTTCTCCATGATTCTGAATTTATAGTTCCAAGCAATAATATATTCGATTTTTACGTCATTTCCGTGACGCATAGGTTATTATACTAAAGCACTCCAGGTTTGTCAACCATAAATTTTAAAAAAATTGCAGGAAATTTGGAATTTTTTTCTCCGCCTTTCCTGCATACTATATATGGTAGAAACTCAGTTTTTCATAACCAGATTTACGCTGACGCCTTCTCGCATTCCACGATTTTTGCTTCAATTCTTTGCTTCACGATTGCTGCTATCTCTGTCGTCTTCAAATCCTTATATTCTTCGTAATACAGAGGCTGCAGATAATGCACCTGTACCGTGACCGGCTTTATGGTATGAGAATCGAACGGCACATAAGAATTTAAAAGCGCTACCGGAACGATCGGACACTTTGCCTTCGTTGCCGCCTTAAAGCTGCCTCCCTTAAATTCCAGAAGCTTATTCCCATTACGGGAACGCGTCCCCTCCGGGAAGATTACATAGTTTCTTCCCTCAGACACTTCCTTCGCCACCTCCAGTATTACCTTCAGAGACTGCTTGATATCGCTTCTGTCCATACACTGCGCCTTCATAATCTTTCTGATCTGTATCAGAAAGGGGACGTTTTTTACTTCCTGTTTCATAACAACAGAAAAAGGTCTGTCACAGCTCTCGATCATAGAAAGCACATCGTACATTCCCTGGTGGTTCGGATAAAAAATAAACCCGTTCTTTTCGGGAAGCTTCTCCTGACCGTCCGACTGAATGTGCACGCTTCCGCCCTTATTCGCATGTATCGTAATATTTTTAAGAAGCGCGAATCTTTCTTCTTCCGTATGCCTGTCGCCCTCCCGCGAATAAAGCAGAAGCTGAATTGCATACCAAGGCACAAAAAGAAGGTTTCTAAGCACCATAACGATAATACGTCTCATTTTATTTTCTCCTTTATACGAGCTGCTCCTGATTCTGCGGTTTGCTCACCTTTCCTTTAAAGCGGTTGTAAATGTAAGCATTCGCTTCCTTTTCTTCCTTATCCTCCAGAGGCTGCAGTTCTATTTTTTTGTGATATTTTCTTTCCAGTGCGCGCTCAATTAAATAATCCGCTACCTGCGGATTTTTGGGAAGCAGCGGTCCGTGAATATAGGTGCCGATCACATTTTTATATACGATGCCCTCATAGCCGCTCTCCCCGTTATTTCCGCTTCCGTAGATCACCTTACCAAGCGGCCTGTTGTTTTTGATATCTGTTCTCCCTCCGTGATTTTCAAAACCGACCACCGGCATGGAAAACAATTCGCTCTCCAGAACGATATTATCAATCAGACGGTATCCGGCGCCCTGCTCGGTATCCATGTCCACAATGCCAAGCCCCTCGATCCTGCCGTCCTTTGTCGCATAATAATTTCCGAGAAGCTGGTATCCGCCGCAGACAGCGATCACAACGCCGCCGTCCTCCACATAGGCACGGAAATTATCCTTAATTTTTTTCAGCTTCTCGCAGACCAGCATCTGCTCCCTGTCCGAACCGCCGCCAAGAAGAACGATATCCAGCTTTGAAAAATCTATTTCGTCATCATTTTCAAAAGCCAGTACTTCCGCCTCAATGCCGCGCCACTGGCAGCGCTTTTTCAGACACTGGATATTTCCCCTGTCGCCGTACAAATTCAGAAAGTCCGGGTATAAATGTCCAATAGTCAGTTTCATGACGCTTCCTCCATTCTTTTCAGAATGTTGTGTGTGCTGTAAAGTCCGGTGTAGTTCACCAGTACATAGAGATTCTTACATCCGTTTGCGATCCGCTCCCGGATTGCCTTTTCCACATCCTGCTCCAGATTTGCCGGGATATCCACATATTTTAGACGCAGGCGCATATCCTGGCAGCGAATGCCGCTCACCACGATCGAATTAATATTATCCGACTGGAAGCGGTCGAAATCCACATCCCACAGCCAGGACACGTCCGTGCCGTCCTGGTCGTTATCATTGATCAGAATAATAATATCCTTCGGCGTCTTATCCTCCATCACTGCCGAGATATTCTGGTTGAAGCCCGCCGGGTTTTTCGCCAGGTTCAGTATAATCTCCGTACCGTCTATAGAGAAATGCTCGTTGCGCCCGTTTTCGGGATTATACGCATCCAGCACCTTCTGGAAATTTTCAATCGGCAGCCCCGCTTCCCGCGCCGCGGCGTAGGATGCAAGAATATTATAGATATTATAAAATCCACGATAGTTCGCTTTTATGCGGCGGTTATCCACACAGAATGCAAGATGATCCCCCGTCTCTATCTCTGAAGCATTGTATTTGATCTCCGGGCGCTTAAAATCGCAGGCGCTGCAGTAATAATCGCCAAGCTGACTGAAATGATAAAAATTATATTCCATCTTTGCTCCGCATTTCTTGCAGAAGCGCCCCTCTTTTATCTCATTGATGGATTCCTCAAAAACCTTCCCGCCGATTCCATAAGTCACATACGGATTTCCGCTCTCCTGCGTCACAAAAACAGAAAGCGCATCGTCCGCGTTTACGATAATCTTCATATCCGGCGCAAGCTTCATGGCGTCCCGCACAAGGTTCATCGTGATATCAATCTCCCCGTAACGGTCAAGCTGATCGCGGAAAAGATTCGTCAGTACCATAAAATCCGGCTTAAAATGCGGGAAAATGCGAAGCGCAGACGCTTCATCCACCTCAATGCAGGCATAATCCGCGTCCAGCCTTCCATTCCATCCGGTACTGAGCACAAAAGACGCCACGCAACCGTTGAGCATATTGGAACCGGTATGGTTGCAAACCACTTTTTTCCCCTGCGCCTCCAGCGTCGAACAGAGCAGGTTATTTGTCGTTGTTTTTCCGTTCGTGCCGCAGACGACGTAAATTTTTCCCTTTACGTCGCCTGCAAGCTCCGTTAAAATCTTCGGGTCTATCATCAGAGCGATCTTTCCCGCCCAGGTCACACCCTGTTTTCCAAGCATCTTACAGATTCTTGCAACAAGCTTCGAGGTCCATACCGCTGCAATCCTGCGTAATTTCATAAAATTCGCTCCTTTAGGATTCTCTTACTTTTGTAATACTGGCAACCTGTACGTCCTTTTCCAGATTCATAAGCTTCACACCGGAGGTGATCCTGTTCAAAACCGAAATATCGCTGCACGGCATCTGGATAATAATTCCCTCGGTGTTGATGATCATGATCTCACTATCATAATTAACTGCCTTTGCATTAATAACATTGCCGGTCTTTTCCAGAATCTTGTAGCACTTCACACCTTTGCCGCCGCGGTTCTGTACCTTAAACTCTTCCATCTCCGTCAGCTTTCCCATACCATTCTCAGAAACGATCAGCATATATTCTCCCTGACAGTCAAGCTGCATACTGACCACCTCGTCACCGTCCAGCAGATTAATGCCGATGACGCCCATTGATACACGTCCGGTACTGCGCACGTCCGTCTCATGGAAACGGATACACTGCCCGTAGCTTGTCACCAGAAGGATGTCTTTATGATTGTCTGTGAATTTTACTTCAATCAGCTCGTCATCCTCACGCAAACTGATCGCGGCAAGCCCCGTCTTGCGGACGTTCGCATAATCAATGATCGGGGTCTTTTTCACGATCCCCTTCTTTGTCGCCATAAACAGATAGTGATCTTCGTTATATTCTTTAATCGGGATCACCGCTGTAATTTTTTCATCCGGCGCAAGCTGCAGAAGATTGATAATCGCCGTTCCGCGCGCCGTCCTTCCCGCTTCCGGGATCTCATATGCCTTCAGACGGTACACCTTTCCAAGGTTCGTGAAAAACATCAGATATTCGTGCGTCGAGGTCATAAACAGCTCCTCAATGTTATCTTCATCAATCGTCTGCATTCCCTTGATGCCCTTGCCGCCGCGGTTCTGGCTCTTGAAATTATCCGGCGTCATTCGCTTGATGTAGCCCAGTCTGGTCATCGTAATAACGACATTTTCCTCCGGAATCAGATCCTCCACCGTAAAATCAAACGCGTCAAATCCGATCGAGGTCCTGCGGTCGTCGCCGTATTTATCACTGATCTCGGTAATCTCTTTTTTGATTACGCCAAGCAGAAGTTTTTCATCCGCAAGAATCGCCTTCAGCTCTCCGATGCGCTTCATTAGCTCCGCATACTCCGCTTCCAGACGCTCGCGCTCCAAGCCGGTCAGCGTGCGCAGACGCATATCCACGATCGCCTGAGCCTGTGCGTCCGTAAGTTCAAAGCGCGCCATCAGAGATTCCTTCGCGATCTGCGTGCTGCGCGAACCGCGGATAATCCTGATCACCTCATCAATATTGTCAAGCGCGATCAGTAAGCCCTGTAAAATATGGGCGCGCTCTTCCGCCTTGTTTAATTCATATCTCGTTCTTCTGGTAACGACGTCCTCCTGATGCTTAATATAATAATCAAGCATTTCCAGAAGGTTTAACACCTTCGGCTGCAGAATATCGTTGCCCTTGCTCACAACCGCGAGCATAATCACACCGAAGGTATCCTGAAGCTGCGTGTGTTTGTAAAGCTGATTTAAGATCACATTCGCATTTACATCACGGCGAAGTTCGATGTTGATACGCATACCCTCGCGGCTGGATTCATCTGTGAGCGCCGTGATACCGTCTATTTTTTTCTCCTTCACAAGGTCCGCAATCTTCTCGATCAGCCTTGCCTTATTTACCAGATAGGGAAGCTCCGTCACGATAATGCGGCTCTTGCCGTTCGGCAGCGTCTCGATATTTGTGACGGCGCGCACGCGTATTTTTCCGCGCCCGGTGCGGTAAGCCTCTTCGATTCCCCTGGTGCCGAGAATCTGCGCGCCTGTCGGGAAATCCGGTCCCTTAATGATTTTTAAAATTTCTTCTATTTCTGTCTTTCGGTCCTCTTCGATGCGGTTGTCGATAATCTTCACCACTGCCGCGATCACCTCGCGCAGATTGTGCGGCGGAATATTCGTCGCCATGCCGACAGCGATACCGGAGGTACCGTTTACTAAAAGATTCGGAAATCTTGACGGAAGAACAACCGGTTCCTTTTCCGTCTCGTCAAAGTTCGGTTTAAAATCCACGGTATCCTTGTTGATATCGGCAAGCATCTCCATGGAAATCTTGCTCAGACGCGCCTCTGTGTATCGCATGGCGGCTGCGCCGTCGCCGTCCACGGAGCCAAAGTTTCCGTGACCGTCCACAAGCGGATATCTCGTCGACCACGGCTGCGCCATATTGACAAGAGCTCCGTAAATGGAGCTGTCTCCATGCGGGTGATATTTACCCATCGTATCGCCGACGATACGCGCGCATTTTCTGTGCGGCTTATCAGGACCGTTGTTCAGCTCGATCATCGAATACAGCACACGCCGCTGTACCGGCTTCAGACCGTCTCTCACATCCGGGAGGGCACGGGAAGCGATTACACTCATGGCATACTCGATGTAAGATTGTTCCATGGTCTTTTTTAAATCGACTTCATGTACTTTATCAAAAATATTATCTTCCACGATTTCTCCTCCTAAATATCAAGATTCTGCGCGTAAACCGCGTTTTCCTCAATAAACTCGCGGCGCGGCTCCACCTGGTCGCCCATAAGCGTCGTGAAGGTAAGGTCCAGCTCCGACGACGTTTCCTCGTCCATCTTCACGCGAAGAAGCACGCGCTTCTCCGGGTCCATAGTCGTCTCCCAGAGCTGCTCTGCATCCATCTCTCCCAGACCTTTGTAGCGCTGGATTTTATTATTCTGGTCGCGCCCGACCTCTTTTAAGATTGCATCCAGTTCATCGTCGCTGTACGCATACCACACCTTTTTATTCTTCTCCAGCTTGTAAAGCGGGGGCTGTGCAAGATACACGTAGCCTCCCTTAATCAGATCCGGCATGAACCGATACAAAAACGTCAAAAGCAGCGTACTGATATGCGCGCCGTCCACATCGGCATCGGTCATGATAATGATCTTATGGTAGCGCAACTTGGTGATATCGAAATCCTCATGGATTCCGGTGCCGAAAGCCGTAATCATCGCCTTGATCTCCGCGTTCGCATATATGCGGTCAAGTCTTGCTTTTTCCACATTGAGGATTTTTCCGCGCAGCGGCAGGATCGCCTGCGTCGCACGGCTGCGTGCTTCCTTCGCGGAACCGCCTGCGGAATCTCCCTCAACAATATAGATCTCGCAGTTTGCCGGATTCTTGTCCGAGCAGTCTGCCAGCTTGCCCGGCAGAGAAAGTCCGTCGAGCGCCGATTTTCTTCTGGTGAGGTCGCGTGCCTTTCTCGCCGCCTCACGTGCACGCTGGGCCATGATCGACTTATCGAGAATCAGCTTCGCCGCCTGCGGATGCTGTTCCAGATAGATCATAAGCTGCTCGGAAACAATGCTGTCCACTGCTCCGCGCGCTTCGCTGTTGCCAAGCTTCTGCTTCGTCTGTCCCTCAAACTGCGGCTCCT
>CABRSG010000137.1 GCA_902473545.1 uncultured Lachnospiraceae bacterium
CCTGCCACTCCCAGGCACACCAGGATCAAAAGTAACATTCCAAAGATTCTTGGCAGTGAATGTTTCCTTTTTATAGACTGTTTTTTTATGTGATGTTTTTTTATATGAAAGTTTCCTGCCATGCCGTCATACACTCCCTTCCATAATTACCGTCTGTCTACCTTTCTAATTACCGTCTGTCTACCTTTCTTAACAGGTAGTCCGTTATTTTCCATACGAAAGAAATTCCAAGGAACAAAATCCCGGCAGGCACCAGCAAACCTATGAGCAGCGCCCCGCCTGCAGTAAGTATCAGCGTCCGGAGAATCTTCCGGCAAGCGCCCTTATCCTTCCGCTTCTCTGCGATACTATCTGCAATATTATCCGCACACCTGTTATTTTCCAAAATGCCGTCATTCCTTCCTTTTTAAGTTACTTTCCTATGTCTCATATTCAATATTCAGCACGATAATCCCATATTCTTGTCTGTTATGCACTCTGAATTGCAGGTTGAGACTCTATCATACTGCCCCGGCATCTCCTGCATTCTCTCCTGCCTATACCTCAATTATATTTCGCCCAATTTAAAAAGCAACTTACATTATTGTAAGCTGCCAATTATCGTCAATGCACTGCCCGCAAGTTGTCCGGCCGCTTAGGCGTTTAAAACAGCACCGGAGGCCGAAACAGCACTGGAGGATTCCGAAATGCCTTCTGCCGAAGCTGAAAACGGCAATACAATGCGGCTGCCCTCTCGCTACGAGAATGGCAGCCGCTGCATAATCTGACGACTCATGTAATTTTCTCACTGCGCTATTTTTGCCGGAACGCTCTCGATTTTTTCTGTAATCAGTTTTGGAATCTCTTCCTCCCGGCAGCCAAGGGAAAACGCCAGCTCCATATACAAAGAGTGCTCCGCTATCCGGAAATATTTCTCATCGGTCGCCGTCGGCTTCTTCCCATGATTCGCCCGATACTTTTTCCGTCCGTAAATATCCTTAATAATCTGTACCATCCGCTCGCAGTCCAGACTTTGCAGCGCCTCCTTATATTCCAGCTCACGCAGCTTATCATTTTGTGAAAAATCCGTGTCAATATTGGGAATCCGTGTAATGAGATCTGTCGCTTCCTCGTAGGTGAGCACCCTGCGCAGTACCTTTTCTCCGCGCTCAAGCGGAATATAGATTTTGGCATTTTTCTCTGCAAGCGGAACAAGCAGATAATACATTTTGTGATCTTTAAAATCCGCCTTTTCTCCGTCCAGAACATCCTCCACCTTACAAACGCCCGAATTATACTTTACCACATAATTATTTACCTCAAACATAGACTACCTCCTAATGCAAAACGTGACCTGCCCGCAGCCTTTCGTTTCTCTCCGTCACGCACATACTGACACATGCCGCTTTCCGTCATACACGCGCAATCACACAGGCCGCTTTTCGCCGCGCGTATGCCGGCACGCAAGCCGCTTTCCATTATGCACAGACGGCCGGGCAAAAAGTTCCTTTCAAGATACCTACAGGACCTGCCACCGGCAGCTCCCTTCAGATACATAGCAACAAAAAACGTGCGGCAGGAACAGGATTTACGCAGTTCTGCCACACGTTCTGTATTTAAATTATACCTCTTTTTGGCCAGTTTTTCAAAGGCACTTTTTCACAAAAATCAGGAAATCCACTCATTATTTATCAGCCTGCAGCGCACGGTCATGCGCAACGCTCCGCTTAAAGTGCAGGTAAACAGCGGCAGCTCCCAGTCTCCGGCTGTCTTGGCAGGCGCATCATTTTCTTGCCTGCTCATAAAGATATGCGACGATACAGTTTTACTACTTCTTCATAATTTTCGCCGTGCAGGAAATAGTAATCTATCTGTTTTTCGCCCTCTGTATACAGATATGGTCCGTACATGGGAATTGCGCAGCAGAGCACGGTTCCCCTCGCCGCCACGCCGATGCCGTATCCCTGCGAGGAGTATAGAAGCGGCATCCGCAGCTTTCTGCCGCCAAAGCTGATGTATCTCGCCATCTGGGTCATGCGCTCCGTCTGATCTGCCAGCACGCCCTTCGCCGCAAGCTTTTCATTTTTCTGCCAGTCAAAATACATCCAGTTCCGGCAGCCCACTGTATCCATCTGCCGCGGAAGCTGCGCCTTTTCCGCCAGGAGCAGCCTGCCCTTCCGGTCGAAAAACTGCAGAGCGCCCGTCTTTTTTTCAACACGCACGACAATCTTTCCCGTCGCGATCTCGACCAGGCTTCTGCCTTCCTTCGCTGTCCATACCGCCGGTTTTTCCGGTTTGTAATTCCACCGTCCCGGCTCAAACTCCGGCGACTGTCCACGCAAAAACTGTATACGCAGCATCGCGTCCTCCAGGACCGTCAGACGCAAAATCCCGTAGCCGCTTATCAGATCAACATGCTGCTTTGTCTTTCGGACCATGCGCACGGCACAGTCAATGCGGCTGTGTCCCTGCGGGCGGAGAATACTGTTATCCGGAATGTCACCAAAGCGGTACGCAGACATGTTGATCTCCTCCATGCCGGTGCTCGTACCGCCCGACACCTTTCTGCTGACGCTGCCCGGCTTTTCCGTGCCGGTAATGTCCTGCGTTTTCATGTCGGGAATACCCTGGTTACGCGCTTTCCTGTCCGCGTCCGCACCCGCGTCGCACCGCCGCGGTTTCTCAGCTTTAATCGCCTTCGGTCCGATATAGCCGCGCATTGCGCGCTCTTTGTCCCCCTGCTTTACGTCCAGAAGCATCTGCTCATGTGCCGTAACTTCCGCATCCGCAAAGCGCCGCGTTTGCTTCGGCGCTTCATTTTCCAGGGAACGCATTCGTTTTTCCTCAGATACCGGCTTTCCGATCAGATCCGTCAAATCTCCTTTGTGCAGAACCGCCAGCTCATGAAGCGCGCGGGTTGCCGCGACATACAAAAGCTTCACATAAGAATCCTCCGCCGGATAATGCTCAGCAGACGGGTGGTACAGCAAAACCGCGTCAAATTCCAGTCCCTTCGTGTATTCCACCGGAAGCACCATCACGCCGCTTCCAAACTCCGCCGTCTCCAGATTACAGTCGGCAAGCAGAAGCTTTTTGCCCAGCATGTCACTTACTGCTGCGCTCTCGTCCTCATCACGGCAGATGACCGCAATCGTCTCATACCCCGCCTGCAGCCATTCTGCAATGATATCTGCTGCCTTTTGTATCATATTGTTTTCATCCGCGCACTTTTCCACACACACCGGATTTCCATGCCGTCTGATGGGGTCAACCGGGTAAATCGGGAAGCTGCCATGGCGCAGAATCTCCGTGGCAAAATCCGAGATTTCTACGGTATTACGATAACTCTTTTTCAGCAGTCCAAAGCTGTCGAAGGTACCTGTTAATATGAGATCCTGCAGATCTCTCCAGTCATTCAGTCCATATCCAAAATAAATATTTTGTGAGACATCACCCATAATCGTATAGGTACATCCCCGCAGACAATATGCCAGCGCGCCATATGCCATCATGCCGAAATCCTGCGCCTCGTCAATGATGATGTGACTTGCCTCACGGATTCCATCTGTCTCCTTAATACGTTTATACAAATACGCGAGCGCTGCAAGGTCATATACATCAAATTGATTTGTTACATTCGGAACAGCCTTTCCCGTCTCCCGCTGCATTTGCAGAAATTCCTGATACACCTCAAAAATGGATCCCTTCCAGATATCTTTTCCGAAATACCAGCGGTATTTTCTTTTCAGCTCTCTTTTCTCCGCTCCGGTATAAGAGACATATTTCCCGGTCAATTCATTTTCCAGCTTTGCCAGAAGCGTCTCATTCAACATATTAATTTTGCCCTGCACGGAAACCTGCGGGTTTTGCGCCAGATACGTTTCAATCGCAGAGGCATCCAGCAGAAGCTCGCCCTTGCTTTTCCGACGCATCTTTTTTTCGAAAACAACCTTTGCCGTGCTGTCCTTCTCTGGCTGCGCTGCCGCATCATCGTTTTCCAACCATACATCCATTATCGGGATCATGCGCCTCTCATACTCCCGGCAGAAATCTTCCAGGTCGTGAAACCATGCATAACTCCCTTTAACGCAGGCATTTTGATCCTTTTTATCAATCGGACAGATCCGGTGGACTTTCGGATTCCAGTCCTCGTAAAGCAGACGAACGAAAAGCTGCTCCATCGTCATCTGAGCCACGCCATACACATCCAGATCCGGCAGAACACTGGTAATGTAATTCAGCAAAATCCGGTTGCTTCCAATAATATAGAAATCCTCCGGCCGAAAATCCTCTTCATAATTATACAATATGTAAGAGATGCGGTGCATCGCCACCGTTGTTTTCCCGGAACCGGCAACACCCTGCACGATCAGATTTGTTTTGGGAGATTTGCGGATGATCGCATTCTGTTCCTTCTGTATCGTCGCAATAATCTCGCCCAGCACCGCTTTTTTACTTTTTGCAAGGTACTTTGTCAGCAGCTCGTCGTTGGCAACTACGTCCGAATCAAAGAAATCCTTCAGCCTGTCATTAACGATCTCATAAGTGCGCTTGCGCTGCAGGTTAATCTCATAAGCTCCTTCATTTTTTACCACATATCTGCATGGACCAAGCGCATTTTCATAATAGACGGACGCCACCGGAGCGCGCCAGTCTATGACCACCGGCTCCGCGCCGTTCTTCGAAATGCCAACCCGTCCCACATAATAAGACTCCGCCTGTGAAACATGCGGATCTCGAAAGTCAATCCGTCCGAAATACGGCTTTTTTCGCGCCTTCTGACACCGCAGCAAATCACGCCGGTTCTCCCTGAGCTGAGAATGCGTGTTGTGCAAAAGCGAAAGCCCTTCCTTGTCTTTCGGTCCATAAGTCTCCATCAGATCATGGACTTCTTCCGACAGCTCCCGGATACGCCCCTCCGTCCGCTCCAGATTTTCCTGCGCGATCGTTAAAATCTCTGATAACTGTTTCTCCTCATCCTCCCGGCGAAGTCCCGGAACCGGACGAAATGTTTTTTTCTGGTCTGCTTTCTTCTGTTCCATCCATCTTCCTCTTCCATATTAGTGCTCTCTTCCATATTAGTGCTCTCTCCATTGTACGCCTGTCAGAAAAAATGTCAATCAAAAAGCAACATTCCGGAAACTCATTATAAGCAACATTCCGAGAGCTCCTTCACTGCGCTTTGGCGATTTCCTTTTTCAGCCGTCCAATGATCTTTTTTTCAAGACGTGATATATAGGATTGTGAGATGCCCAGCATATCCGCCACCTCCTTCTGCGTTTTCTCCTCCCCGTCATTTTTTCCCAGTCCGAATCGAAGCTGGATAATCATTCTCTCCCGGTCGGAAAGTTTATCTATCGCGCGCATCAGCAGCTTGTACTCCATCTCCGTTTCCATGTCGCGATAGATCACGTCCTCGTCGGTCCCGAGAATGTCCGACAGAAGCAGTTCATTTCCATCCCAGTCTACATTCAGCGGCTCGTCAAAGGATACCTCCATCTTTGTCTTGCTTGTTCGCCTGAGATACATGAGGATTTCATTTTCAATGCAGCGTGACGCATATGTTGCAAGTTTAATATTTTTTCCGGGATTAAACGTATTGATCGCCTTGATCAGCCCGATCGTTCCAATGGAAATCAGATCCTCCACGCCCACCCCGGTATTATCAAATTTTTTGGCTATGTATACGACCAGCCGCAGATTGTGCTCAATCAAAAGTGATTTTGCCTCTCCCGCTTCCTTGCTTCCAAGCTGTTCAATCGCCTCCGCCTCTCTGCCCGGTTCCAGCGGAGAGGGCAGCACCTCGCTGCCCCCAATATAGTGAATATCGTTTGTGCGCTTCCAGAACATATCCGATACGCTCGGAATCATCCGAAGCTGAAATTTATTTGGCATAGCCACCTTAATCATCATGTTATACATTCCTCCTGCTACTCTAAAATACGAGGGTGCAATATCATCTGATATTTTCCTCCGCTGCTGACTGCCCTTCTGCTGACAGCAACCAGCACTCTTTTTGTATTCCATGCACTCTCCCCATGCTTTATTTCCATACTGTCCAGCGTTATCGCAGGCAGTATCCCCCTGCCCTCCCCGACAGAATGATAAGGAATATAGCGAAGCAGAGCATTCCCCTGCCCGCACAGTTCCATATCCAGAAAGCCGTCCAGTTCCTGTATTTCTGCTTCGCTTAAAAGTCTGCAGATCTCATTATAATCTGTGATGTGAACCGGTCTGTCTGTAAGCGGATCGGTCAGTTGATTGCCGCTGTCCAGCAGTCCTTTTAATAAAATCTTTTTTGTTCCTTTTTGAAGCGTGACATCGTACAGGTATTTTGTTTCAGCCTTTGCCTTCCGCCAGCAATTCCACAGCAGCC
>CABRSG010000138.1 GCA_902473545.1 uncultured Lachnospiraceae bacterium
ACCGGAAGCTTGTGAAACCGGGGGAAAAGACAACGCCGCTGTTTGAGAGCGTGACGCTTGTCAATTATCTGGAGGGTGAGCTGACGGCTTCAGATATCCTTCAGATTCCCGTCGAGGCGGCCGCTGTGCAGGATCATGTCTGTGAGCCCGGTGCGGCGCTGACAGAAATCTATGAGGTATACCTGGCGGAGGAGAGCGGCAACATTTAGTAAAACCGCATTGCGAAGGGGAGGAAGAGAAACCTTTGATCCTACTTTGCCCGATACTCGTTCGGACTCATCTGATAACGCTCTTTAAATTTCCGGCAAAAATAGCCGGCACTTGTAAAGCCTGTTTCCAGCGCGATCGCGGAGACAGGTTTTCTTGTTGTATAAAGAAGGTCGGCTGCCTGCGCGAGCCGGTACTGGATAAGATATGATACGGGCGAGCAGTGAATGCCTGTCTGGAAAATCTGCAGCGCGCTGCTCTTGCTGATGGAAGCGGCGTCGGCGATTTTCTGCAGGGTAAGCTCCTCCTGGTAATGGTCGTGTATGTACTGCATCATAATCTGAAGACGCGCCTGGCGATGGTCTAATTGAGGAAGCGTCCCGGAATTTGCGGAGATGCTGAGGTTTTTAAGCAGGATATCCCACAGATTAAAAAGCAGACGCAGCGTGGAAAATTCTGCACCTTCCTCCTGCTCCTGCATATGATAGATCTGTGAGAGAATATCCAGAATTTCCTTCTGCCAGGCGACCTTTGGGGAGAAAAACTGCCAGGAAATTCCCGAGTGAAGAAGGGGAAGAATGTATTTCCGGTAAATCAGACTGTTTTCCGCAGCCAGCAGGGAGGGCGAAAATACGATATTCGGTATCCAGGTGCTTGTCTGCGCCTCAAAGCGATGCAGAACACCGCTGTTAATAAACATGCCGCATCCGGCGGGAACTTCCATCCTGTCAGCCCCGGCACAGCAGATGGCGGTGCCTTCTGTGATAGAGAAGAATTCCAGCTCATGATGCCAGTGCCAGTCCATGCAGTGAAAATCAAAATCCCAGATATTTTCCATATAATAAGCGAATGGATAGTCGGTATCTCCGTGCTGTACACTTTCATTAAGCGTGTCGTCAGTTTTAATTGCTGTCCAGATGTTCATGGCGGTTTCCCCTCAATGCCGGAAGTCATAATGCTTTAGTAAAGCTGATGGTTTTGCGATATTGTACCATAAATGTGTGATTCTGTGCAATGATTTTAAAAGAAAAATGAGATATGATGTAGCCGTTCAGAGATATCGGATATCCGTCCGGGGGAAGGAGAAAGGTTATGAAAAATCAATACAACAAAACGATTACCGCCTGCTTTGCGGCGTATATTGTGCAGGCGATCGTAAACAATTTTGTGCCGCTTTTGTTTTTAACGTTCCAGAAAAGCTACAGCATTCCGCTCTCGCTGATCACGCTGCTCGTTACCTTCAATTTCGGCGTACAGCTTCTGGTGGATCTTTTGTCGGTGGGTTTTGTCGATAAGATCGGCTACCGCGCGTCGCTGATTATTGCGCATGTGCTGTCGGCGGCAGGGCTTGTGCTTCTGACGGTTCTGCCGGAGGTGATGCCGTCGCCGTTTGCAGGTATTCTTATCGCGGTAATGATCTACGCAGTCGGCGGCGGACTGCTGGAGGTTCTGGTAAGCCCGGTTGTAGAAGCATGTCCGTCCGATAATAAAGAAAAGACGATGAGTATGCTGCATTCCTTCTACTGCTGGGGCCATGTGGGCGTGGTACTCCTGTCCACGGTATTTTTTCAGCTATTCGGCACGCAAAACTGGAAAATCATGGCGCTCGCATGGGCGCTCGTTCCGGCGTGCAACGCGTATGTATTTACGAAGGTTCCGATTGCAAGCCTGATAGAAGAGGGAGAGACAGGACTGAAGATGAATGAGCTTTTCAGAATTAAGATTTTCTGGATTCTTCTGATCATGATGGTCTGCGCGGGTGCGAGCGAGCAGGCGGTCAGCCAGTGGGCGTCGACCTTCGCGGAGAAAGGGCTGGGCATTTCCAAAACCCTCGGCGACCTGGCGGGGCCGATGGCGTTTGCGATC
The DNA here is from genome assembly GCA_902473545.1 of uncultured Lachnospiraceae bacterium. Classification (GTDB taxonomy): domain Bacteria; phylum Bacillota; class Clostridia; order Lachnospirales; family Lachnospiraceae; genus Marvinbryantia. Next base: position 2,074 of record CABRSG010000138.1, read on the forward strand.
CTCATGGGAACCTCCAGAGCCTTCTATGGAAAATACGGCGATCGCATCAATCTGGATAAGTTTATGATTTACAGCAGCTGCCTCTGCATTCTCGCCTATCTGGGCGTTTCACTCCTGCCGATTCCGCAGCTCAGCCTGGTGGCGTGTGCAATCTGCGGACTTTCCGTAGGAATTATGTGGCCGGGCACCTTCAGCAAGGCGTCCGCGGCTCTTCCGAGAGGCGGCACCGCGATGTTCGCACTGCTTGCACTTGGCGGCGACCTTGGCTGCTCCGGCGGCCCGACGCTGGTCGGCATGGTATCGAGCGCGCTCGGGGATAATCTGAAAATGGGTATTCTGGCGGGCATCGTTTTCCCGGTGCTGCTGCTGACCGGCGTGTTGCTCTGCCGGAAAATGGGAAAAGTAAGCGTGCGGTGATGCCCGGGGATGAGTGGGCTTCCGCGGCATTTACACCATCCCGGGCTGAAAAAGAAAAGCGGCAAATAACGCTGCTGCAGAGAAGGCGGCCAGCGGAACAAGGGGCAGGAAGAAATTCCTGCTTTTTGTTTGTGTAAAAATTGATTATGAAACACATAATTACTTAAAATAAAAAGCATATATTATATTGACAGCATCACAAAAACATGATATAGTATCCATACATTTCAATGAGTCCTGGTAGTTCGCCACATTTACCAGAAGAGTAAAAACGCAGTTGCTATATTGATGAAGGAGGAGACGACGTCATGAAGTCTGAAAAATTCATGAGACGCCGCATTGCCGCAGGGATTTTGGCGGTGGTGATGGCAATTACTCCCGCCCTCCCTGTGCAGGTGGCAGCACAGGGGCTGGCGGGAATAGAGACAGGAAAGCAAGATAATATCCAAACGGAGAAAAAAGGAGGAATGAAGGAGAAAAGAAAACAGGAATGGGAGACTGGTAATACATCAGGAGCATTTGGTATGGAAACGAAGGACGGCAGTGTGCCGGAAGCAGCCGGTACAGAAGAGGAGACCGGCAGCGCGCCGGAAACAGCCGGCACGGAGGAGGAGACCGGCAGTGCACCGGAAATAGCCGTCACAGAGGAGGAGACCGGCAGCGCACCGGAAATAGCCGTCACAGAGGAGGAGACCGGCAGCACGCCGGGATATTCCGATGCAGAGCCGATGACAGAGGAGACGTCCGGGTCGGAGCAGGAAAATGACAGTGGGGAATCCAATGCGGAAACACCGGGCTTACCGGATGCGGAAACAGAAACGACAAACACAGAGTTCTGGCATGACAACGGGCAGGATTGGTGGGAAGATACGGACCCGGACACAGAAATGCCTGAGCAATCCGGAAATACAGAGGAATTCGGCACGGAGACGGGAGCTGACGCAGAGCCGGGGGACAGAGTTGTACTTGCGGATACAAATGGCGATACAGAGGTATTTATTTTCTTAAAAGAAGGAGCGTCATTTGCGGAAGATGTGAGCTTCCGGGTACTCTGCATCGCGGATATTATCGGAGAAACGGAAGAAAAAGAAATGCACTGCAAAAAACTGGAAGATGCTCTGCTTGCCGCATGGCATCAGGCGCTTCCTGAGAAAACAGCGGAAAATGTAAAGACATTTCTCCCATACTATCTGCTGCTTACGGATGCACAGGGGGAGGAAATAAATTTTCCGGGCGAGGCAGAGATCCGGCTGACGATCTGTGATGAAGATATCTATCAGGCGTTTTGGCAGGCACAGGATTCTGTCGGAGCTTCTGCCGATAGCGATTGGATGAAATCTTTACACATAGCCTGGCAGGGAAGGAATGACGTGTTTCGGGAAACTCCGGGAAAGCGGATGACACTGGACGATGAAAAGCACGCGGTCACGTTTGTTTTTGAAACAAAGGAAACCGGCTGGTTCTCACTTCTGTATGCAGAGGAGGAAGCTGACGCTCCGGAAACGGAAAGCCCGGACGGGCAGGCGGAAACGCCGGAAGAAGAGGTTAAATCTGAGATGACGGAGGATTTGTCTGAAGCCGGTACAGAAGCCGATACAGAATCCGGGCAGGAAGCAGACGTTGGACTGGAGAACCTCAAGGGGGTACGGCTACTGGCTGCGCGTGCAGCACTGTCACCGAGCGGAAATCCGGTGACAGCTTCCGGCAGCGGCTTTCGCCTGATGAGTACCTCCGAGCTGGACGGCGCCTATCGGGCAGCGACCTGGTACAGCGGCATCTCATCCTTTGAACCGTTTAACACCGCAGGGAGCGCGGTAAAAACGATGACGAAAGCAGACGGAGATATCTATATTTTCTATCCGACCAACGATGCGTCGGCGGGGAAATTCGGCGGCGTCTATCAGAAGATTTTGTTTAAGGATGGCGTCTGGTATGACCTGAAAATGACGGTTACTGCCTACACAAACAAAACATATGCGGGAAGCGACGGCGGGGAGGTGCCGTCCTATCCGCCTATGGGATTCAGCCGGAGCAAAATTGCGTGGTATTTCATGCCGACCATGGGTGAATATATAATGAAGATGGAATACTTTAAGCATGATGACGCTAAGCAGAAGGCAGTTGCAGTGAACAGCCGTTTCCAGTGGTGGGAGATCGACAATTCCCAGAGATTTGGTATCCGCACGGAAACCGGCAGCATAGCGAAGAAATTTTACCAGTCGGCGAATTCTACGGTATATTATAAATTACAGGCATCAAAAGCAGACGGGAATACCTATCTGTTTGTGACGGCATCGGGACAGCTTCCGGCAAACGATACGAGGGGAAATGTGGGATTTGTCCTGAAAAACTGCTCCACTTATTTTGTTGCGATAGGATACCGGGATCATATACAGGACAGCTCAGATTACCGCGTGAGTAAGGCAAGCATTGCAAAAAGGAATGAATCGCTGAAAAACGGAAAGCCGGATGAGGTGACGCTTGGCATTGTAAGGCAGTCGGACGTGGATGTGCCGGTTCCGATGGATTCCGCATATCCGAAAAAATATGTGTCAAACGACGGCGTTTCCTGGGAACAGACAAATACATTGCCGGAGATCACCTCGGAATATTACTATAAGATCGAGCAATATATTCCGTGGCAGACGCCCAACAATTATTATGAAAAGCTGGTAATTGAGGATGTGCTTCCGGCAGGCGCGGATTATGTGGGATCAATGAAGATCACCTGTCTGGAAAGCGGAAAAAATGCTGCGGGCAGCTTTCAGTGCGTGCAGAAAAATGATACGGTAAGCATCACGCCCGTTAATCTAAAGAGCGCCGCTTTGTACGGGCGGACCTATACCTTCGTGTTTAAGGTGCGGATGGATCCGGAGGAAATAAAACCTACGCAGACAAAGAACACAGCCGTTTATAAGGTGGCAAACACTGCTGCGCTTGCCAGTAAACACAGCGGGCAGACAGCTGTTTCAATGACATCAAATAAAGTAACCACGCAGGCATCGGTGCAGCGGACATCGTTTGCAGCGCCGGTGAAGGGGCTGGATCAGTCGGAGAGTGTGCGGGAAAAACAGCTTTCCGATGCGGGGGAAACAATCGTATTCAGCGTTTTTCAGACAGTACCGCACAATGAAGAAATATGGAAACCGGTACAGATGGTGCTCACAGACGAGCTGGAGCCGTGCATGGAATACATTTCGGCAAAGGTATTTAGCAGGGAGTCGGGAAAGTTTACTGCGGCCTCGCAGTGGAAGACATCTGTCTCAGGGCAGAACGTAGTGATCTCCTGTGATTTTAAGAAAAATCCGCCCGCACCGGATAATCAGACGCTGCGGTTTGATATCACCTGCCGCCTGAAGGACGGATATGACTGCAGTGCATACGAGCAGATTGTCGGAAACCGGCGCTGGTACGTTGTACCAAACAAAGCGCGGATGAAGACAGTCTGGGCGCAGGGCAGCCCGCTGTACGAAGAGAAGGAGACCAATACTGTCACGGTAAAGCTTCCGGCGGGAGCAGTGGAAGCGCAGATTGTTCTCACAAAGGAGATTGACGCCGCCGATATTGTGTGGGCGCACGGCAATCCCACCTTCACTTTTTGCATCAGTGGGGAGGATGTGCTTGGAAAACGGCACACCTATTATCGGACGGTCGAGTTTATGCAGAGTAATGCACAGAACACCGGCAAAGCCTCGGCATCAGTAAGCCTGACGGTGCCGGCAGGCTGGTATACCGTATCAGAGGAAAAAACCATGCGCTATCGGCTGG
>CABRSG010000139.1 GCA_902473545.1 uncultured Lachnospiraceae bacterium
CAGTGATATTGTCCGGATTTCTCCGCCGGCTAATATCCCGGCGGCAATCATAAGGACTCCGCCAATCACAAACTGATATCCGCTCAGCATAACCGGATTATGCTTTACAGAAAAACGCTTTAAAAATACAGAGGAAAAGGCATATGCAACCGTAGAAAGGAGAATAAATCCCTCTCCCCGAAAGCTCATTTCCAAATTCAGACCACTTAAATTTATCAGAATTACGCCCGCAAAGCCAATGGCACAGCCTGCCAGTTTTCTTATCGTCAGTTTTTCCTGCCGAAACAGGATACTTGCTATCAGAATCGCCACAAAGACGTTCACTGCTTCAATAATAGATGCTTTCACTCCGCTTGTGTGCGCAAGTCCGATATAGAAAAACAAATACTGTATCACCGTCTGCAACATACTTAAAACAAGTATCGGTCCTGCGGCATCTTTCGTCGGACGGAGTATCTTCTTTTCCGGTATGCTTCCTAAAAGGATACTGAAAATCCCGGCAAGTGTAAAGCGGCAGCCTGCAAACAAAATCTGCCCTGCTGTGTCGGATGCTTCTATTTCAAAAAGTTTATAGCCAATTTTGATGCATGGAAATGCACTGCCCCAGAGTGCGCAGCAAAGCAGCGCTCCCGCCCATACGACCCACGTTTTCTGAAGCCACTCTTCCCGTTTTCTCATATTGTTTAACATCTCACAAATCTCCCGTGATTTCTCTCTATTCCAGTTTTGTCTCCTGCAGGCTTCTGCAGTTGTACCTAACTATAAGTCAATTTCACATAAAATGCAAGTGGCTGTCTGTATACGCCGCGCCATTATGTTACTGTTCACGTCGCTCACAGTAACATTCAAAATTCGCTCCGCGAATGGGATTTGCTCACACCTGTGTCACTTTCTTACGGACTGTGCAGTGAATGCAAAGTCCTGACCTGAACAGTAACGCCATTATTCATATGCCCCAGTATGGTCCATATGTTCCGGCGCCACTGTCCATATACTCCGGCGCCAGTATCGTCATCCGGAATGTATATTTATCCGCCAGCAGGAGATAATAATATTCAAATCCCCCGCGGGAGTCAAACTGTAGCTGCACAGTCATGCACGGCATATCTGCTTCTGCCGCATGACAGAATAGTTACACAAAATTTAAGAAACAGGAAAGGACTGACGATTTTATGGAAAAGAAAGACACAAGGGATACTATCTGTCTGCTAAAAGAATGCAATGCCGGTTCAAAAATGGCGGTATCCTCTATTGAAGATGTGCTGGATAAGGTGAAAGATTCTAGGATGAGAAAATTATTATCAGAAAGTAAAAGCCATCACGAAAAACTATGTGATGATATCCATACGCTTCTGGAACAGCATCACAGTGAAGAAAAAGAACCCGGTAATGTAGCCAAAGGCATGGCATGGCTGAAAACCACCATGAAGCTCGGCATGGAAGAAAGCGACGCAACTGTTGCCGACTTAATGACCGATGGCTGCAATATGGGAATCAAAACACTCCATAAATACTTAAATCAATATCCAGCTGCCGACCATTTCTCAAAAGATATCTGCAATCGTCTAATTGATATTGAGGAAAAGCTCTGCCGGGATTTAAAAAGCTATCTTTAAAAATTGCAGTAACTACAGCGTATTTGCACGGTCGATTACCTTCTGCCGGAAGTTAATGACCTGGTGCTCATACTCCTCATCCATAAATTTGGAAGTAATCATAAAATCTGCAGTCGCACGATTATTTGCAATCGGGATGTCGTACACCTGCGCAATACGAAGCAGCGCTTTTACATCCGGGTCGTGCGGCTGTGCTTCCAGCGGGTCGGAAAAGAAAATTACAAAATCAATATTTCCTTCAACGATCTTTGCACCTATCTGCTGGTCTCCGCCGAGAGGACCGCTGTTATACCCCTTTACTGGAAGGTCTGTGTACTCGGAAATCATCCGTGCAGTTGTCCCGGTACCGCAAAGAAAGTGATTCTGCAAAATACTCTTATTTTTCTGACACCACTCAATCAGCTCCATTTTCTTTCCGTCATGCGCAATCAGGGCAATCCGCTTTTTCTTGCCTATTGTAAATGTGATATATTCATTATCCATATACATACCTCCTGTAACAAATGTGATTTTTATACCAATGTGCCGCATAGTCCGGAAATCCCGACCCATACTGCACATTGCTATTTTACATGATTACCCAGAGAAAAACAACCAATTTTCTGTGAATTCTTTGTAAAATCACACTTTTAATTAATGGAAGAAAAAAACATATACCGCTCTGCTGTCTTTACATGCTGTTTGACCGATTCTGCCAGATACGCTATAATCATGTTAAGTACTGCAGTACATGTGTTATTAAAAATTTGAGTTGCGGGGAATATGGTATGGAACAGAAAATATCAAATTATGAGAAATGGTGTGAAGAATGGAGCAGGCGTTTTCTAACGCTGGATCAGACATTGCTTCAAAAAACACTGCCGGAATTGCAAGAAGAAGGCGAATATCTCACCCTCTTTCATTTCGGGAAAAAATATGCCATTCACAGGCAGACCGGCAAAATCATTCTTATGGCGCAGCCGGAACAGATGGTTTCTACAAATATCCGTCTGAACATTTATACGCTGCTCTGGTATGCAAAACCTACTGCAAGGTTACAAAATCATTGGGTAACTTTTGCAGATCTGAAAGACGCGCGTCCCTTTGCGCCTGCTTTTCAAAAAGGGGTACTTCTGACGTTTGCCAAAACCTTTACAGGGCATCAGGACAGGCTGATTTCCGCCTGCGAGGCGCTCGGCGGACAGAAGCTGCCGCACTCCGACGCCGGATATCAGATCCGGGCGTTTGACTGCATCCCGGTGCGCTTTCTTTTCTGGGAGGGCGATAATGAATTTCCTGCGCAGGCTAACATTCTTTTTGATATCGGTGTGACCGACTGCATTCACGTGGAAAGCGTCGTGACCATCGCCTCCGTCGGGCTTGACGCTCTTGCTGAAAGGGCAGGGCTTTCTGTATCTGCCGGAGGATTTCAGACAAAATAGCCTTCCTGCTTACACCCTTATCGTCAGGGACGGAGCCCCTCACCGTCAAAAGCCGGTATGAAGCTCTCCTTCGCGGTTTCTCCCTCCTGGATGAATGCATTTTCCACGCCAAGGGAAAGTGCATAGTCCAGCAGGCGCTCATATTCGCGCTTTGTCACTTTGCGGTTCAATTCGGGCAGATTTTCCACCTGCGGAAGCGGCGTGTACTGGTTCATCAGGCTTAAATACACCTGATTTCCATATGTCTCAAACACATATTTTACCACTGCCTTCGCATTCTTTATGTGATTTGGCAGGAGCAGGTGGCGGACGATCACGCCCCTTTTCATCATACCCGCGCCGTCAAATACCGGCGTACCCTGCTGCCGCACCATCTCCGCAAGCGCCGCCTTTGCCGCTTCCGGATAATCTTTTGCATGTGACAGGCGTCCGGCAAGCTCCGGCTCCATATACTTAAAATCCGTCAGATAAATATCCACGATCCCATCCAGCGTCGCAAGTGTTTCCACCTTTTCATAGCCGCCGCAGTTATAGACAATCGGAACCCGCAGTCCTTCCGCGCGTGCGTTTTTCACCGCCCGGATAATCTCCGGCGTGTAATGTGTCGGCGTGACGAGATTAATATTTTCCGCTCCCCTATCCTGCAGCTCCAGAAAAATCTCCGCCAGACGCTCCACAGAGATCTCCATCCCTGCCTGCGCGTCTGCGATCACCGCATTCTGACAGTAAACGCAGCGCAGCGGACACCCGGAAAAAAAGACCGTTCCAGACCCATGCTCCCCGGAAATACATGGTTCCTCCCACATATGGAGAGCGGCGCGCGCAGCGAGAACTTTACTTCCCGCCACACCACAGAAACCCTTTTTCCCAGCCGCCCGGTCTGTACCGCACTCCCGCGGGCACAGTCTGCATCCCTTCTGTTCCATGTTCCCTGTTACCTTTCCTCAATATCTCTTATCTGTTTGATACCAGCAGAAACAAATTGCATACTATCTACGTTTAAATTAACAGATATCATCTTCTCAGCTCTATCCGTACTTTTTCTCCGGTCGGTTTCGCATCCGCCCTATCTCCTGTACTTGACTGCACAGAATAAATCTCCCTGTCGTTCTCCCACTCTTCCTGCGGTTCGTCCATTTCCAGTTCCAGCTTGTAAAACTGCAGCTCTATCCACTCACTTTCCATGGATGGAGTTGTCCCGGATATGCCAAATGCAGACTCCGTTTTAAAAAAATAATGTTTCCCTTCTCTTCTTTCAAGGGTAAACTGAATCGGATTTCCCAGGCTGTCGATTCCCCTGATAAAATATTCTGCATCACCGGCTAACAGCTCTGAAGGTCCGCTCACTTCAAGCACCCCATAAATACTATTTACTGCGAAACGCTCAATATCCACATAAACATCCTGTTGTATTTCCAGCTTCTGATTAATATCACAGGTTAATGTGTTTCTTTCCAGCTCCTCACGTGAAGCGGAAAATGCAAATTCGAAGTTGACCGGCGCCGTGTCCTCCGCTCCTTTGCTGATCTGTGTCTCAAAAACAATATCCGCTGTATCCGGCATTTCTTCCTTCGCAAATCCCCATTCCAGAATATAATGGTTCTCGTCCACATAGCTGATCCCCATACTCGTACAATCTACAGCTTTTCCATCTATCTCAACCACACCGCTGTTTCCCGGAAAAAGCTCCGACGCATCCTCTGTCTCACTGCCAATTTCCAGAACAGCAAACAAATGATTATCCGAGAGAATCGCCTCATTTAGTGTAACAGAAATCCCGTCTTTTGTCTGCTTCATATTTAGTATTTCAGCATACGGTGTTAAATCCTCCTCCAGACCAAGTACCTTTCCTATCAGGAAAACTCCTGCATTGCCGCCCGTACCTCATTATGGAAAATACAGGACAGCCCCAAAAGAGCTGCCAGTGCAGCACATGCTGCGCGGCCAGACGCAGATTTCAAAAGCCTCATAAAGATATGTGACGCACTCATCGGATCCCGCCTCTGCCGTTTTCCTTCATGCGTGTATGTCTCTCTTTGCGGCGCCCCAGCCGCAAGAATCAGCGTATCATCAATCTCGCCAAATATCTCTAAAAATTTTAGTTCCTTTTCCCGCTCGCTCATACCTGCCCTCCCGCTGTCAGTCTGTCACTGCCAGTTTGCTTATATATGATATTTTTGCTTATAATTTTAACAATTCACTCAAATTATGCCGCCTACAAACAACGCTGCACCACATGCTGCGGCTGTTCTTTTTCCAGGAATTTTTTCAGCCGCCTGCGGTTGCGGAACAGATTGGATTTTACCTTGCTGACGGAAAACCCGTACCGCCCGGCAATGTCACTTATGCTGTCCATGTACCAATAGCGGCGGATAAAGATATCCCGATCAACAGCCGGAAGGCTTCGCAGAAAATCCTTTAGAACCTGCACCAGCTCCTTGCGCTCCATATATTCATCCAGCGTATAAAATGCCGTGTCCGCCAGACTCTCTACCTCCCCGGCAATATCTGCTATATGCATATCTGTACGCTTCGCCGCATATTTTCTGCGCAGGCAGTCTATTGCCAGCCCGCGCGTGATCCTGCCAAGAAACGCCGAAAGCACGGTCGGTCTCTTCGGCGGCATATAGGTCCACGCGGAAAGCCACGTATCATTTACGCACTCCTCGCTGACCTCTCTGCTTCCGACAATATTCCAGGCAATCTGCCAGCAGTAATGATTATATTTCTCGCTGACCGCGGAAATTGCCGACTGATTCCTGTCCCAGAAAAGAGCGATAATATCTCTGTCTTCCATAAAATTCACCTGTCACTGCAATGCAGTACATCCTTTGTCACTACAACGCAGTACATCCTTTCTGTACATTGCCGGACATTTTCTGTCCGGTTCTATCCTGGGTTTAACATCCCTGTATCCATATAGTCGTATTATATCGCCTGCGGTTGCATCGTTCATCAAAAATATCCGCGAAAATTTTTATCTGCGCAGCAGATCCCTTGACAGAATGCCTCTTTAATGCTAACATCAGATACATAAAACGTGATGTGGATTTTTCTGGGATAACCACTTTTCGCCACACAATTGCTTTCCGGCAGTTGTGTGGTTTTTGTTTTCCCCGCATTCTTGCAGGTATAAAAATTTAGGAGGAGACAGATTATGAACGACACCTTTATGAAAGAAAAACCGGTATTGCCGCTGATAGCATCCAT
>CABRSG010000140.1 GCA_902473545.1 uncultured Lachnospiraceae bacterium
CAAGCATGTCCGCCTGGCTCGTTGCTCGCGGGAATAAAAATTCCCGGATGATTCATAGCTTGCAAAAGAAAGAAATAAACTAATGTAAGCTTTCGAATCAGCCGGGGATTTTTATGTGGCATGACTTTCATTCTGATGAGATATTCGAATACCTGCGCAAATCACGTTCGGATGACCCCTGTCTTTCCGTGGAGGAGGTTCTTAAAAAACACGAGCGGATTCTGCGCGATTATGCCGAAAAGCACCTCACCGGTAAAATCCCTGAGAATCACATTTTCCGCGAAATTGCTTCCTCCGAGACGATAGACGGGCGTCCGGAGCCGGCTCTTAAAGGGCATCGAAGATACGCGAATTAAGGCGGTTCTGGTGGTGGAGGTGCAGCGTCTCAGCCGCGGCGACCTTGAGGACGCCGGACGGCTCATCAAGCTGCTGCGCTACACAAATACGAAGGTAATCACACCACAGAAAACGTATGACCTGCAGGACGAATACGACCGCGATATTTTCGAGCGCGAGCTGAAGCGTGGCAACGAATATCTGGAATATTTCAAGAAAATCCAGGCGCGCGGACGGTTAGCCTCCGTTCAGGAGGGAAATTATATCGGCTCTGTCCCGCCCTATGGGTACGATAAGGTATTTATTACCGTCGAAAAGAAAAAATGTCCCACGCTGGCGGAAAACAATGTCCAGGCAGAGGTTGTGCGCATGATTTTCGATCTGTACGTAAATAAGGATATGGGAATTGTGCGCATTGCAGGCTATCTTGATGCACTCGGCATCGCCCCGCCGAAGGGTGTTCACTGGTCTCCCGCCGCCCTTCGCGATATGCTTCAGAACGTCCACTATATCGGAAAAGTACGGTGGAACCGGCGCAAAACCGTAAATGTCGTAGAAAACCAGGAAGTCCTTAAAACGCGTCCCAAATCTGAGCAATATCTGATTTTTGACGGAAAACATACCCCTATCATTTCGGATGAGCTGTTTGAAGCCGCGCAGAAAAAGTGCGGCAGGAATCCCCGCGCAAAGTCAGATGTCACTGTGCGCAATCTGCTCGCCAGCCTGCTCTTCTGCCGCTGCGGACGCGCCATGTCCCTGCGCACGTACAAAGACCGCTCCGCCCCGCGGCTGATCTGCGATGATCAGACACATTGTCACAGCGGCTCTGTCCGCCATGAAGAGATGATAGACTGCATCTGCGATTTCACAGTAAAGGCGGATTCCCCGGTGAAAAGTCCCCGTCAAACCCACACAGCTCTTATCAAACACCTTGAAAATAAGCTTGACGCTCTGGAGAAAAAAGAGCTGCACCTGTGGGAAACATATTCTGATAAACAGATGCCGGAGCATATCTTTCAGACATTAAAGGATAAAATCCAAAAAGAACGTTCGGAAACAAAGACTGCTCTTACGCTGGCACAGAAATCCGTATCGGCAAAAAAACATCCCGACGGAAAATCTCTGCGATTTTCAGACGCGCTCGCCGCCCTGAAAAATCCGGATATCTCCGCCGCCCTGAAAAATCGTTATCTGAAAACTGTCTTCGAACGTATCATCTATCACCGCGAAAGACCGATACGCATGACAAAAGAAAGCTGCGCTCTTCCTTCTCAGGTACCGGAAATATCCCGTCTGAATGGAAGCTGGTACTCCCCGCCCTTTGAGCTGGATGTCTTTTTCCGGAAATAATGCGTATGCTGACCCTGCATCTCTTTTCGTCAGCAGCACGTATGCTGACCTCACATCCTTTCTTAGAAGCAGCGCGCCCTTCACTTCCATCATGCACGTGCTGACTCTTCCGTTCCGATGTCAGTCAAAACGCCCATTGTCTGACGGTCCGGCATCGCATAGCGCTGGGAAAGGTAGCGCATGGAGGCGCTGATCTCCCCGTCAGGTCCGCCATACTGACTCATGATAAACTGCGCCAGCTTTGCATTTGGTGTAGTAATATTAACCGGATACTGCAATCTTTTTTCATAATTCCACATTTAACGGCATCCCCCTTTCGTCATCGGCTCCCACGGCCACGGCTGCATTACCCATTCCCACCGGCAGCTTTCGGTGTCGTTCGTGCAGTCGATCGTCAGCGGTGCAAAGCGTCTTGCGTAGACAGCCATCGCCTCCCTGCGCGTTGCAATCATCTCGCGGCTGTAGGCGAGCGCCGCGCGGTCGTCCGGGTGCGTATCCAGATAAAGCAGGATATCGTCCACCGCGAAGCTTACCTCATTGATGCAGTTTAAAAGCTGCATCCGGTTCATCGTCTCGAAGGGCATTCGGCGTCTCTCCATCCGGCAATCCCCGGTTCCTCCTGCCGCCTGACGATTCTCGGGCGACGACGGCCATGATGTCCGGCACCCTTCTCCTGCCTGCCGCGGCATCGGCTGCTGGCAGTCCCGCGCACAGTTTCGCTGCGCCGACGATGGATTATTACGCATCATATAATTGCTCATCAGCGTCCACCTCTCCTTCCGCAGAATGGTTTACACAGCTCCGGGAAAATGGTGCCGGTCTGCAGCGCCCTGCAGAGCGGAAACGTATCGCAAAACGCCGGCTGCCACGGCACGTACGCCATCGCGAGCGGCATGCCCGCAAGCGCGTCTTTGCAGCGCGGCATATTGGATGATTCGCGTGTTTGACAATTCATATAGACTCCTAATAGCTTCATTCTCTATTAGTTTATGTGATGCGTCAAAAAACGTGTGCCTCCGCTTGCAGGCACACGGATTTTATGATATTCTTTTTTTAAGATGTCAGGGAAAAAGCCCGGCTTTGCGCTGTGCCTGCACATCAGCATACGAAATCCCGATATGAAAATACCAGACAAAGGAGCATACCCATGGATACTCTTGAGAGACGCGTCCGGACCGCCCTGTTCGAGATGCAGGATCTGCAATACAAGGCTTTTCACAGCCGTCTGATGCCGACCGTCGATCCCGACCGGATTATCGGTATCCGCACCCCGCAGCTTCGCAAATTTGCGAAGCAATTTGCAAAAACCGGGGATGCGGCGGCATTTCTGGAAATTCTGCCGCACGCCTACTACGAGGAAAACAACCTGCACGGCTTTCTGATCGAGGGCATGAAGGATTTCTACCAGACGATCACTGCGCTGGACGCCTTTCTTCCCTATGTAGATAACTGGGCAACCTGCGACCTCATAGCCCCGAAAATATTAAAAAAATATCCGCAGGAGCTTTTTGAAAAAATCAAGCAGTGGATCGCCTCCGGTCAGACATACACGATCCGTTTCGGCATCGGGATGCTGATGCGCTTCTATCTGGACGAACAGTTTCAGTCCGAATACCCTGCTCTGGCCGCAGCCGTCCGCTCCGAAGAATATTATGTAAATATGATGATCGCCTGGTACTTCGCCACGGCGCTCGCCAAGCAGTACGACGTAATCCTTCCCTATTTTCAGCAGAGGATGCTGGAGCCATGGACGCACAATAAAGCGATCCAGAAAGCGATTGAAAGCTACCGCATCACAGAAGAACAAAAGGTGTACCTGCGAACACTGAAAGTCAAAAACCACGCAGGAATAAAATAACCATACAAAGGAGGAATACCACATGATTTTTTCATCCATCTACACAGAAACCGAGAGTCTCTGCTACCCGAAGGGCATTCAGAAGGCGCTGGATTTTCTGAAGGACCATGATTTCACCGCAATGGAGCCGAGCCGATTTGAAATCCAGGGCGACGATATTTTCGCTACCCTCATGGACGCATTCACAAAGCCCAAGGAAGAGGTCCGTCCCGAATCCCATAAGGAGTACATCGACGTGCAGTACGTCGTTTCCGGTACCGAAAAGCTTGGTTTTGTAAATGACACCGGAAAATATCAGCCAATTGAGCACCCGGAGGGCTCCGACGTCTACTTCTACGGCGAGGTAAATGAGGAAAGCTTCGTCATCTCCACACCCGGATGCTTCAGCATCTTCTTCCCGGAGGATATCCACCGCCCCTGCGTCTGTGAGGGACAGCCGGAGGAAATCCGCAAGGTTGTTGTAAAAATCCGCGTTACCGCGCTGTAAATTCCATCCCATTCTCACGTAATGTCCGCTTTCCCTACCCGGGACAGCGGGCATTTCCTTTATCTGGCTGCTCAAAAAAAATCCGGCTTTCACCGGATTTCTTTTTTATGCATTGCGGAATCTGCTTAAAAATTCTCTCGTCCTTTCGCTCGTCGGATTCTCGAAGATCTCCGTTGGTGTTCCCTGCTCCTCGATCACGCCATCGGTCATGAAAATCACATTCTTCGAAACATCCTTGGCGAACGCCATCTCATGTGTGACGATGATCATCGTCAGCCCCTCTTTTACAAGCTGGCGCATTACCTGCAGCACCTCTCCGACCATCTGCGGATCAAGTGCCGATGTCGGCTCGTCAAACAGAAGCACCTCAGGCTCCATCGCAAGCGCTCTGGCGATCGCCACACGCTGCTTCTGCCCGCCGGAGAGCTGGCGCGGCTTCGCATTGATATACTCCGCCATTCCCACCTTCTCCAGGTAAAAAATCGCTTTCCGGCGTGCCTCCTCCTTACTCTTTTTCAGGACGCGCGTCTGTCCGACCATGCAGTTTCCGAGCACCGTCTTATTGTTGAACAAGTTAAAATTCTGGAACACCATGCCGACTTTCGCACGGTACGCTTCTACATTTACCCCGCGGTCAGTGATATCCTTCCCGTGATAAAGGATAGCGCCCGTACTGGGAATCTCCAGCATATTAATGCAGCGCAGCAGCGTTGATTTTCCCGAACCGGACGGTCCGATAATGCTGGTGACATCCTGCGGATGCACGGAAAAATCAATGTCCCGCAGAACCGAGTGGCTGCCGAATTCCTTCCCAAGATGATTTACCTGTATAATCGCTTCACTCATCGCCTGTCCTCCTCTTTTTAAAAGGATACATACCGCTCGTCTGAGTGAGCGTATCCAGATTTGCAAGGTCATAATTGTCCGGTCCGTCCATCTTGTGCTCCGCCCAGCGCAGAATGCGTGAGCAGGTAAACGTCAGCACAAAATAGATGACCATCGCAATCGTAAATGCTTCAAAATAAGTATAGAAGGTTCCCGCAACGCCCTTCGCCGCAAAAAACAGCTCCACCGTGCCGATGATCGAAAGCACGCAGGTATCCTTGATATTGATGATCAGGTTGTTGCCGATCTGCGGCATGATATTGCGCAGCGCCTGCGGCATGATAACGCTCGTCATCGTCTGAAAATGCGTCATGCCGATCGCTTTCGCGCCCTCCGTCTGCCCCGGATCAATCGAGAGGATGCCGCCGCGGACGGTCTCCGCCATATATGCGCCCGTATTGATTGAAACGATAAAGTAAGCGGCAAACCACATCGACATATTGATATGAAAGAGCGACTGCGAGCCATAGTAAATGAACATCGCCTGCACCATCATCGGGGTGCCGCGGAAAATTTCCACATAGGCGCTTAAAATCACTTTTACAGCCTTCAGAAAAATTCTTTTTGGAAGCGCATCGCGCTTCGTAATCGGGATCGTCTGCACAACACCCACCGCAAAGCCGATGATACAGCCGATGAGCGTGCCGACAAGCGCAATCGCCATCGTCACCCCGGCACCCCTCAGGAAGGAACCGCCGTAACGCTCCAGTAAAAACAGGATTCTGCCAAAAAAGTCAGCAGGTAAACTGGTCATAATATTCTCCTATCTGTCTTACTGCGCAAGCGGCTGCACCGCGATTGCTTCATCCATCCTCTCAGAGAAATCATCCGCCGTCATCTCGCTCAGCACGCTGTCGATCGCTTCCTTCAGTTCCGTGTTGCCCTTCTGCATGGAAATACCGATGTTGATCTCTTCATCGGACACCTCAAAATCATCGTCCGTGCCAGCAAAATCCAGCATCGTGAAATCCGGATATGCCACGCACGCCGCCATACCGGTCGGCTGGTCGGTTACTACAATATCACATGCTCCGCTGTTCAGTGCAACCAGCATCTGCGGAACGGATTCGTGCGCCGGAAGGATATTTGCCTCCTCGATCTGCGGCAGGCACAGGTCATACCAGATCGTATTGATCTGAGAAGTGCAGGTAGCGCCCTTTAGATCCGCAACGCCCTTCGCCTGCGCGTAAGCGTTATCACTCTTTACCAGTGTGACGATCGTCGCAAAATAATACGGCTCGGAAAAATCTACCGACTGCAGACGCTCGGAGGTGATCGACTGTCCCGCGATCACGCAGTCAACCGTGC
>CABRSG010000141.1 GCA_902473545.1 uncultured Lachnospiraceae bacterium
GCCCCGTCACCTGCGACAGAAGGAAAATGCCAAACATCAGAACCGCCCGCACAGCCGATACCGGATATCCGGTCATGCAGGAATACGCCGCCATCACCACGCCGCATATGCCCGCAGAACCGGCAAAGGAAACGCGCAGTCTCCGCAGCGCCCCGAACAGTGCCATGCCGGTCATGGAAACATGCAGCCCCGAAATCGCAAGCAGATGTAAAATACCGGTATCCGCATACAGGTCTTTTATTTCCTCGTCCAGGATTCCCTTGTCGCCGAGCAGCATGGCAGACAGCACGCCCGCGTCGGTATCCTCCCCGGCATCCTCCAAAAGTCCCCTTGCATATCGACGGAATTCAGAAATCGCGTTTCGCACCGGATAGCTGTCGGTATCCCGCTGCAAAATTTCTGCTTTCCGCAAAAGTATTTCGACGCCCATATCCGCATAGTATGCTTTTGCGTCAAAGCCGCCCGGATTTCTCTGCTCCTTCGGATAAGTGCAGACACCGGAAACACGCACGCGATTTCCGATTTTAACTTCCTGCGCCCGCTTTAAATATACGATCATTCTGTTTTCATATTCACTGGTTTTCTGCGAAGAATCCGCAGCCTGTGATTCAATGGAAATGTCTTTCAGATAAATTCTCTGACTTTCTTGTTTAAATTCCTGTCTGTAAACTGTGCCGCTTACTGAAAGATCCGCGCCCTCCGGCGCCGGGGAGACAGACGTATTCTGCGTCTCTCCCCGAAAAACGCCGGAAAATGCAAACCATAAAAGAAGCAGACAGCAGATACAGCATAGATGCCTCTCCCGCATTCGTCTCTCCTTTTCTTTTGCTTTCCAGCAGCTCCTTTCAGCGCCGGAAGCTGCCGCGTTTTGGTATTTACAGCCCGACCGAGGGCTTCCCGTCCTGTTCCAGCTCCGCATCTGTGCTCTCCACAGTCTCGATCAGCTCGCTGTTCCGATGGAACGGTCCCGACAGATTCAGACTTTCCTTGTACAGCACGTTCGACTGTCCCTCAACCTGGAACTGTACGCGCTCCACGTCCAGCATATCACAGAGACTGTCTACGATAGCGTAGATCGTTACCTCCGGAAGAAGCGCTTCATCCCCGCGCACGTTCAGGAACTCCTTGCTCAGGTTCAGCGTGCAGAGGTTGTCCTCCACAGAAACGCTGAGCACGCGCACATCCTCCGGCAGTATCGGCAGAAGCTGCGTATTCATCGGTCCCTTCAAAAGCTGCTCCATCACGACCCGCTCCAGCGTAGTATTGCTGGAATAATGGACATTGCGGACTTCTCTGACGATTTTATTGCCGTCCTTATTGGAAAAATACAGAGAAAGCGCCGCATACCGGTAAGAATTTGTTCCAACCAGCTGATTGATAAACATACTGCCCGTCATCGCTCCCACCGGCTCCCCGGAAATATCCCGCAGTACATCATTTCCAATATGGAATACTACGGTACGGATTTCCTTCACCTGCGTCATCGTCATGACAACTCCCGCGCGCAGAAGGATTTCGCTTGCGTTATCAAGCTCCTCATAGGTGTCGTTGAAGGTAACGGTGAGCTGTCCGTCCGACAGGGAACTGCCGGTAATCTCTACCCCCGACGTAAGCAGACTGGAATGCTCTGCCGACACCGAAGGCGACGCAAGCTTTTCCAGAAGCTCCGCCGCAGTACCTTCCGTATCCTCTGCCTGTGGATGATAGCTTTCCGCAGAAAGTCTCGTGCGCTCCAGGTTTGCATAATAAATCTGGTATCCGGAATTATCCGTTCCCGCTTTCGTGCAGCCCGCCATGCCGATCAGCAGAATCACAATCAAAAAACTGAAAAAGATCTTTTTCATCGCTGCCTCCCGACTACTCCGAATAGAGCAGCGGAACGCGCACGGTAAACGTCGTTCCGTTCCCCTCTTCGCTGTATACTTTAATTACGCCGCGGTGCATCAGGATCGCATTTCTCGCGATCGCAAGCCCAAGCCCGGTGCCGCCGATCTCTCTGGAATGCGATTTGTCCACCCGGTAAAAACGCTCGAAAATATGCTCCTGATCCGCCTGCGGGATGCCGATTCCGTTATCCTCCACCTTCACATAAAAATATTTATGATCCGTGTTAATCGACAGGTGGACCCAACCGCCCTCCCGGTTGTACTTTACAGCGTTTTCCACGAGATTTGACAACGCAAGCGTCAGCTTTGTCTCATCCACCTCGGCGATCACCGGTTTATAGCTGTCAAACACCAGCTCGATATTCCGCTTTGCCGCGATCGGGCGCAAACGCTTTAGGATCAGCTCGATCAGCTCGTTGATGTTTGTGGACTGAATATTGACGTCGGACGCTCTGCGGTCCATCTTTACAAGCGAAAGCAGATCATTGATAATCTTGTTTTCACGCTCGATCTCCTCTGCAATATCCTGCAAAAATTCCTTATAAAGTTCCGCCGGCACATCCTCCTGCATCAGCAGGGAATCCGCCAGCACCTTCATCGAGGTGATCGGCGTTTTCAGCTCATGAGAGACATTCGACACAAATTCCTGGCGCGAATCGTCCAGTGTCTTCATTCTGCCAAGCATACGGTTATACGCTTCCGAGAGCACCTGCGTTTCCGTGTAATCCACCAGCGTGAGATCGTCCTCCAGAAATCCGCCGCTGATTCCCTCCATCGCCTGCGTCACCTTGCCAAACGGCTTTACCAGAATGCTCGACGCATACAGCGCCGCCACCAGAACCGCAGCAATTAAGCCCACCTGCAGGATCGATACCTGCCTGCTGAGTTCGTCCTTGCTTTCCATGATATTTGCCGTCTCAGAGCTGACGATCAGCGCCCCGACAACCTGCTTTGTGACCGCCTCCTGAATCGGGATCGCCAGCTCGACAAAACGGCTCGACGAATCACGCGTGAGACTGACCTCCCCGCGGAAGCATTTGATCACCTCCTCGGATACGAGATATTTCCCGACATCCAGGCTATAGGTATCCTCAATAATCTCAAACTCCCGGTTCGCCACCACCAGGCGTCCGTTGTACAGCTTCGCGAGCTGCTCCATCTCCGTCGCAAAACCGCCGATATCCAGATTCAGATTGGTAACGGCGGTGCCCATACGGTCGGCAAGATTCTGACTCTGATTCTGCAGCATCCTGCCCCGCTGGATCAATGACTGCTCCTCATACCGCTCCAGAATGCTCATCTTCATCAGCATGATCGGAATGATACCGACCAGGCAGACAATCAGAAAGATGCGCAGTCTGAGGCTTTTCAGCAGGCGGACGACTCCGGTATATTGAAAAAATGACTTCAGTTTGTTTTTCATAGCTTTCCTTTAGTGCTGAAAATAATAACCTACGCCCCATTTTGTATGTACATACTTCGGTTCGCTGGGATTTGTCTCAATTTTCTCGCGAAGTCTCCGAATATGGACGTCAACCGTGCGCACGTCACCCGGATATTCATACCCCCACACGGTATCCAGCAGGTTCTCGCGGCTGTACACCTTGTTCGGGTTAAATACCAGAAGCTCCAGGACGTCGAATTCCTTTGCCGTCAGATTGATTTCTTTGCCTGCGATGGTCACTCTTCTGCTCTCGCAGTCCAGAACCAGATCTCCCACCTGTACGACTCTGCTCTTGCTCTCGGCAGCGGCAGGTTTTCCGGTGCGGCGCATGATCGCCTTGAGACGCGCTTTTACCTCCAGAATGTTGAACGGCTTTGTGATATAGTCGTCCGCTCCGTACTCAAGTCCCATAATTTTATCCATATCGTCGCCTTTTGCGGTCAGCATGACGATGGGCACACTGGAGAACTCCCGGATCTGCTGGCACACGGAAAGACCGTCCACCTTCGGCAGCATAAGATCCAGAAGTATGATATCGTACTCCTTATTTTTTGCCATCTGAAGTGCTTCTTCTCCGTCGTATGCGCAGTCCACCTCCATGCCGTCCTGCTCCAGACTGAAACGGATTCCCTTCACAATTAATTTCTCATCATCAACTACCAAAACCTGCTTTGCCATTTGCCTCTCCTTTACCTCACTGCTATCTCATCTTTTATCTTCTGAAAAGTGGCTTCCTTGATGCCGCTTACATTCATGATCTCTTCCGGCGACTGAAACCCGCCGTTCGCCTCGCGGTACGCTATAATATCCCTTGCGCGCGACTCTCCGATGCCGCTCAGGGTACAGAGCTGCGCGATATCTGCGGTGTTAATATTTACTTTCGCCGCCACTGCGCTGCTCTCCTGTCCGGAAGCGCCGCCGGTCACGCTCTGCTCCGAAGCAGAAATACCCTGCTGCGCGGCTTCCTCCTGCGTATACACATAGATCTTTGCCGCGTCCGCAAGAAGCGCTGCCTGGTTCAGCGACGCCAGATCTGCGTTTCCCAGCAGACCGCCTGCCGCCTCCACCGCGTCGCAGACGCGCATTCCCGCTTCCAGCTCGTAAACGCCCGGTCGCTGCACCGCGCCGCAGATATCAACAAAAATTTTCTGCGGCGGTGTTTCCATGACGGCCTGCGCCTGTAAAGCCTCCGCACCGTCTGTCTCCAATCCAGCCTCCTCTGCGGCGGTTTCATCCTGCTCCGTATAGGATTCCCAGATCACTTCCGGCTGCTTTCTTTCGCAGCCCGCGCAGCACGAAAGCACGAGCGCACCGATCAGTCCCGTATAAATTCTTTTTTTCAACTGCATAATCTCCTTTGCCCAAAGACAGCGGAGTTCCCCTTATGCATTACTTATTTTAACGGAAATCTGCAGGAATTACAATAGCATTTTTAGAGTTTTGTAATGTTTTTATAACTCAAATGTAATAATTCCGGCGATCGCGATCAGCATCCCGATCAGCTTGCGCACAGAAAATTCCGTCTTTTCCATGCCGAAAATTCCAAAAAGCTCGATCAGCCACGCCACCGCGAGCTGGGCGATCACAATCAGCATCGCCGCCTTTGCCGGACCGAGCATACTCATACTTCTCACCACCGTAACCGTGATAAACGCGCCGATAACGCCGCCAAGCAGCGTGTACTTATGCGGCACCTGTGCAAGCGCGCCGAAGCTGCTGCGGTCCGTGATCAGCCAGGCCGCAAGACAGACAATGAGCGCCGAAAACTGCACAAACGAGGTCGACACCCACAGGCTTGTGTTTTTTGTGACGTCCGTGTTAAAAACTCCCTGCACGCTCATCAATGCACCCGATAAGAGGGCAATCAGAATTCCAAACATAATAAAACTCCTTTTCTCAGATAAATATCACAGCTTTCTGACACCGGAATTTGCGGTATCTTCCAGGATAGTATCTGCAAAAAAGGAGTTTGTATGTATTATGCTTCAAATTCCGGCTGATTATATGGAAAAGCGACGTCCAGGCTTTTCCTGTTAATTCAGCGCTGCCGCAAGCTTCTCCGCCATCTCATCGACATGCTTTTTTTCAATGACAAGCGGCGGCACAAGGCGGAGTACGTCGCTGCCTGCGGAAATTACGATCAGTCCCTGGGCGAGCGCCGCATTGACCACCTCGCCGACTTTCTTTCCGTTTCCGATTACCACGCCCTGCATCAGACCCATGCCGCGGCGCGCAAGCAGGCAGTCGTATTTTTCTACCAGCTCATCGAGTTTTTGTTCCAGATACGGCGCGACCTCGCGCACATGCCCGACGATATCCTGCTCTTCGAAAATTTCCAGCACCTTCGCCGCTGCCGCGCACGCAAAGGGATTACCGCCGTAGGTCGTCCCGTGGTCGCCCGGAACAAGCGAATTTGCCGCAGCCTTTTCGCCGAGCAGGAACGCGCCCACCGGCACGCCGCATCCAAGCGCTTTTGCGCTTGTCATAATATCCGGCCTGACGCCGTACGCCTGCCATGCGAACATTTCGCCGCAGCGCCCCATGCCGCACTGGATCTCATCGAGGATCATCAAAAGATCATGCTCGTCGCACAGCGCGCGCACACCCTCCAGAAATTCCTTTTTCGCCGGATAGATGCCGCCCTCGCCCTGCACCGTCTCAAGAAGGATCGCACAGGTTTTTTCGTTGATCTGCGCCCTTACGCTTTCCAGATCGTTGAAATCGGCAAAGCGCACGCCGTCCATCAACGGCTTAAACGCCTCCTGGTAGTGCGGATTGCCCGTCACAGAAAGCGCGCCGACGCTCCTTCCGTGGAAGGAATGGTTCATTGCGATGATCTCATAGCCCGGCTTCCCGCCCTTTAAAAAGGCATATTTAC
>CABRSG010000142.1 GCA_902473545.1 uncultured Lachnospiraceae bacterium
TAAGTTGTAGAGCCGTATACGAGACCCGTACGTACGGTTCAATGGGAGGGGCGAGAAAATTATTCTCCCTCTACCCTATTAATAAATCTGTCAGGAAACTGTATGCTTGTTTAGCATGTCCTGGATCGCACTGCGGGTATAGGCGCCAAGAAATTTTTTGTCTTCCTTGCTCAGCTCCTTCGGATAAATTGGCTTGCCATATTCAAGAATGACATGCACCGGTTTGATTTTGGGAATATGATTCTCAAAAATATTGTCGGAATTTGTGATTGCCATCGGAATGATCGCACAGCCTGTTTTCTCTGCCATCTTCAGACTGCCCTCTTTAAAAGGAAGCAGCTCCGGCTCATGGTTTCTGGTGCCCTCCGGAAAGATGCAGATGGAAATTCCATCTTTGATTTTCTGAATACCGGTGAGGATCGTTTTTAATCCCTGCTTAATATCCGTCCGGTTCAGAAACAGGCAGTGCAGGCGTTTCATCCAGGTGGAGAGCAGCGGGATCTTTTCCATGCTGTCCTTTGCCACGTAGCCGGTCAGTCCCGGACAACGGCAGTAGGTCATCAGAATATCAAAGTAGCTTCTGTGGTTTCCCACATAGAGAACCGCTTCGTCCTTTGGTACATTTTCGTACCCGATTACCGTGATTTTCGCCCCGGTTTCCCAGAGAATAAACCGGAACATGGTCTGAATGATCCGCAGAGAAGAAATATCCCGCGCGCGCGGATTAAATTTTCCAACGATCCATTCTGCGATCAAAAGCGGAATCGATAAAATTAGAAAACCGATGACGGTAGTCGCAACAATCAGAAAACGTATCATAATATACAGAGCCTCCCTTGTAACACACATAACGAAACTACCGGATATTATTTGCGGCGCAGTGTGCGCAGATCTCCGGCAGTCCGCCTGTTCATATATTGTCTAGTATACAAAAAAAACGGACGAGTGGCAAGCTTTTTGGAAAAGGAAGGACAGGTTTTGTTTTACAAATTGTCCAAACCGCATTATACTATTTCTATACGATGATGAATCAGGGAGGATGGAAAGGATGAGAAAACGATTTTGGACGGCAGTTGCTGCGGCGGCAATGGCAGGAAGCGTCGGAAGTGCGGCGCAGGCGGAGGAGCCTTTTCGCGTCGGCATTTGTCAGCTGATACAGCATGAGGCGCTGGACAGTGCGACGCAGGGCTTTCGGGATGCGCTTAAGGAAAAGTTTGGAGAGAATATTATCATCGAGGAGCAGAATGCGCAGGGCGATTTTTATCTGTGTTCTACGATTATAAATAATTTTGTGGCGGGAAATGTGGATCTGATCCTGGCAAACGCCACGGCTTCCCTGCAGACGGCAGCCACCGCTACTAATCAGATTCCGATACTGGGAACGTCGGTCACAAAATATGAGGCGGCGCTGCAGCTGGATGATTTTGACGGCACGGTAGGCGGAAACATTTCAGGCACCTCCGATCTTGCCCCGCTCGACCAGCAGGCGGCAATGCTCCAGGAGCTGTTTCCGGAGGCGGAGACGGTGGGGCTTCTCTACTGCTCGGCAGAGCCGAATTCCGAGTATCAGATTAAAGTGATGACGGACGAGCTGCAGGCGCGCGGCTATACCTGCAAAGAATTTGGCTTTGCGGATTCTAATGATCTTGCTTCCGTGGCCACAAGCGCGACACAGGAATGCGATGTGATCTTTGTTCCGACGGACAATACTGCGGCGGCAAATGCGGAGCTGATCGCCAACGTGTGCATTCCGGCGGGTATCCCGGTAGTTGCCGGGGAGGAGGGCATCTGCCGGAGCTGCGGGGTGGCGACGCTTTCCATTGACTATTATGATCTCGGCTATACCACCGGGCAGATGGCGATCCGCATTCTTGCGGACGGAGAGGATATCTCTGCGATGCCGATTGAATATGCGCCGGAGGTAACGAAGGAATACAATAAGGAAATTTGTGAAAAGCTTAATCTGGAAATCCCGGAAGACTATATAGAATTACAGATGGAGTGAGGGATAGAAAGTGGGAAAGATAAAAAAGGCGTTTATTGCGGCGTTCCCGCATACGATCCCGATTTTTGCCGGGTTCTGGTTTCTCGGTCTGACCTACGGAATCTATATGAATGTATCGGGGTTCAGCTTCTGGTACCCGATGGTGATGAGCGTCACGATTTTTGCCGGTTCTATGGAATTTGTTACCTGCAATATGCTTCTGGGGGCATTCGATCCGCTGCAGGCGTTTGTGATGACGCTGATGATCAATGCGCGCCACCTGTTTTACGGCATCTCCATGCTGGACAAATTTAAGGGGACAGGCTGGAAAAAGTTTTATCTGATCTTCGGAATGTGCGATGAGACATTTTCCATCAATTATACGGCGAAGATACCGGAAGATGTGGACCGCGGCTGGTTTATGACCGCTGTCACCCTTCTCAACCAGTGCTACTGGTTTCTGGGAGCGACGCTTGGCGGGATTTTCGGCTCTTTTCTGACCTTCAACACGGAGGGACTGGATTTTGTAATGACGGCAATGTTTGTGGTGATCTTTATGGAGCAATGGCTGAAGGATAAAGATCACACCAGTGCGCTTCTGGGAATTGCGATATCGCTTCTGTGCCTGGTCGCTTTTGGAGCCGACAATTTTATCATTCCGTCCATGCTGGGAATACTCGGCGTACTGACGCTTTTGCGTGGGAAATTTGAGAGAGAGGAGGCGGTGCAGCTATGACGCTCACACAGCAGATCATAACGATCGGTGTGGTTGTCCTGGGAACGATGCTGACGCGGTTCCTGCCGTTTCTGCTCTTTCCGGCAGGAAAACCGACGCCAAAATACATACAATATCTCGGAAAGGTGCTTCCGGCAGCAGTGTTTGGAATGCTGATCATCTACTGCCTGAAAAATGTTTCCGTTTTTTCCGGAAGTCATGCCCTGCCGGAGCTGATCTCGATTGCAGCGGTGATCGCGCTGCATCTGTGGAAACGGCAGATGCTGCTCTCAATCGCCGGCGGAACGGTTCTCTATATGCTGCTTGTGCAGTTTATTTTTTAGGAAGCGCCTTGTTTCGTCAGCTTTTGCAGAATGCCCGAATCCGAGATAAATCGCCTGTGCAGGGCAGGCGTCGCGGCATTCGCCGCAGCGGATGCATTCCGCAGAATCGGGATGCTTTACCGGATCAACATCCATTTTACAGACGTGGGCGCATTTCTGGCAGCCCACGCATTTTTTTTCGTCTACCTCCAGATGATAAATACTGATCTTATTCAGCAGTCCGTAAATTGCGCCGAGCGGACACATTGCCTTGCAGAAAAAGCGGTAAATGGACATACAGCCGACGATCGTCAGTATCAGAATCGCCGCTTTCAGACTGAACAGCTCCCCGATAACGGCGCGAAGCCGCGGATTGGAAAGAAGCAGCGGAATACCGCCCTCCAGTGTCCCGGCAGGGCAGATAAATTCACAGAACGCCGGTTTTCCCATGCCCATATAATCGGTGGCGACGATCGGCAGTAAAATGACAAAAATCACCAGTATCGCGTATTTCAGATAGCGCAGAGGCTTTGGCAGCCTGCCTTTTGGGAACGGGATTTTGTGCAGCAGCTCCTGCAGCAGCCCGAAAGGACAGAAAGAACCGCAGATCGCGCGCCCAAAGAGCACGCCGACTGCAAGTAAAAATCCAACCACGTAAAAGCTGAATTTAAAATTCATGGAGCCGCTGACCGCCTGCAGCGCACCGATAGGGCAGGCGAGCGTCGCTGCCGGGCAGGAATAGCAATTCAGCCCCGGATTGCAGAACTGCTTCCAGGAGCCGGTGTACAAACTGCCGCTTTTAAAATTTCCCAGGTGAATGTTGGAGAATCCAAACGCGGCAATCTGAATCAGCTTTCGTTTTACAGCATTTGTAAATTTCATATGTAGTTACCCCAGTCCGATACATTCCATGCAGATATAGATTGCCTTGTTCAGAACGAGCGCCACCTCGCCGCGGGAGACGCCGTAAATAAGAAACAGCACAGCGGCAGCAAGCGCGCCCGCCTGGAGATGGCGCTTTGCGCGGCTACTCATCTGCGGATGTCTCCGGAAATTCCGTCTTGTATTTTTCGATGCGTTCTTTATAGGCGTCCACGTCTGCGCCCTCGATCCATTGTCCGAGGATTTTGCCGTCCTTATCAACAAAGAATGTGCTCGGCACGCCGGTCACGGAAGAGAGAAATTCCGTGAAATCCTCATTGGCGATCAGATGCGTAAATCCGGCATCCGCCTTTTCCGTGATCTGACTGGCAAGATCAAGATTCGTCTGCGAAACCTCGTTCTTCTGATCTATAATGTCGATGACAAGTCCGATCATCTGCATGTTCTCCGGAAGCTCCTGCGCAAGCTCGCCAAGCTCCGGCATCTCGGCGATGCAGGGAGAGCAGAAGGTGCCCCAGACATTCACCATCGTAATATCCTTATCTGCAAAAACATCCTCTGTCACCTCGTTGCCCTCGATATCCTGCGTCGTGAACGCGGGAACCTCTGTCGGGAGCTTGTCGCTGTCCCATAGCATTGCTCCGGCAGAAGAACCGGAGAGGGTGAAGAGAAGGGCAGCGCAGGACAGCGCCGCGGCAAATTTTTTCTTTAACATAATACAACCTCGCTTTCCTTTTTTTAAAATGTCTGAATCTGCTTTCATTGTAATGGATTGGCGAAGGAAAAGCAAATTCATTTTTATGAATTAACTGTGAAGAAGCATATGCGGGGAAGCTGTTTCATAAGCATATAAAAAAGAAATGTGGGAAGCTATGAAGTATTTGTGGAAAAAAGTGTGTTTCTGTCTGCTTTTGCTGGGAGTGACTGCGATGCTTGCCGGATGCGGGGAGACAGAGCCGGAGGGGAAAATCCGTGATCTGGAATTTACGGTTCTTGAGGAGAGCGACATACCGAAGGCGCTTGCCGAGGTGATTGAGGAGAACAAACAAAAAGAGATGAAGCTGAGCTACCAGAACGAAGGCTATCTTTACATAGCGCGGGGCTTTGGAGAGCAGAAAACCGGCGGGTACAGCATTTCCGTACCGCAGTTTTATCTTGCCGAGGATGGTATCCATGTAAAATTTGAGCTGATCGGTCCGCAGAGCGGAACGGAGATCAAGGAGGAAGCCTCCTATCCGTATATTGTCATCAAAACAGAGGGGCTGGACGAGACGATTATGTTTGAGTGATTTAAAGGATTCCGCCTATATGTGGGTAACTACTCAGCCATGTGGCAAATATCAGAAACATCTGCTTGTATGTAAGCAGATGTTTCTGATATTTGGCATATGGGCGGATTTTTTTTAAAATTCACTTGCAATATACCCCACAAGGGTATATAATGCAAATATACCCCACGAGGGTATAAGGAGGCGTATATGAAAGAAATAAATGAGGAAACCTATAGCGAAGGGGAAGCAAGGGATTGCTGCTGTGCCAAGACAAAAGAGCGCAGCGAAAAGGAATATAAGGATCTGATCCATCGGCTGAACCGCATTGAGGGACAAATACGCGGCATCAAAGGAATGGTGGAGAAAAATGCCTACTGCCCGGATATTCTGGTGCAGGTGGCGGCGGCAAATGCTGCATTAAACAGCTTCAATAAGGTGCTGCTCGCCAACCATATCCGCACCTGTGTCGTCCGCGACCTGCACGAGGGGAAAGACGAGACGGTGGACGAGCTGGTGGCAGTGCTGCAGAAATTAATGAAGTAGAAGATGGGAGTGATAATCCATGAAACAGTATACAGTAACTGGTATGAGCTGCGCGGCGTGCAGCGCGCGCGTGGAAAAAGCGGTATCGAAGGTGCCGGGGGTGGAGACGTGCTCGGTCAGCCTGCTGACGAATTCCATGGGCGTGGAGGGCACCGCTTCCGAAAGCGATATCATAGCGGCGGTCACGGAAGCGGGATACGGCGCGTCTGTGAAGGGGGCGCAGGACACCGGAAAAACAACTTCAGCAGCAAATGATGAGGAGCTTTTAAAGGACCGGGAGACGCCGGTTCTGAAAAAACGTCTGTGGGCGTCCGTCGGTTTTCTGATTGTTCTGATGTATTTTTCCATGGGGCATATGATGTGGGGCTGGCCGGTGCCGTCCTTCTTTGCAGATAATCATGTGGCGATGGGGCTTCTGCAGCTTCTTCTCACCGTGATTATTATGGTGATCAATCAGAAGTTTTTCATCAGCGGCTTTCGCG
>CABRSG010000143.1 GCA_902473545.1 uncultured Lachnospiraceae bacterium
CCGCCGATCACCAGGGGACAGTCCTCCCCGCGCTCTGCCGCCAGCAGCGGAATCTGGCTCAGTTCCAGAACCTGCAGGATATTGGTGTAGCACATCTCATACTGGATGGTAATGCCCAGAAAATCAAACTCCTTTATCGGATCCTGCGATTCCAGCGCGAACAGCGGGATATTTTTCTCTCTCATGATTTTGTCGAGATCCGTCCATGGCGAGTACACACGCTCACACCAGACGTCCTCGCGGCGGTTAAACATGTCGTAGAGGATCTGGATGCCAAGGTGTGACATCCCGATCTCATAGACGTCCGGGAAACACATTGCAAAGCGCACCTGCACGTCCTTTTTGTCCTTCATCACCGCGTTCACCTCGTTGCCGATATAGCGGGCAGGCTTCTCGATTTTTAGTAATATTTCATCGTTTAAAGCTAGTTTCCGCATAAAACTCCTTTCGTTTTTGCGCTATTTTTTATGCAAATTTTTAAGAATTACATTCTGCTTATGATATGCTATACAAGAATCTGATACTGTCTGTTACGAAATGGCAGTATCCATTCCCAAGCATTACATTACCCCACCATATTGTAAACTCTTGGCGGAAGGAATTCAAGCAAATCTTTTTCTAATCCCTCTGTCCTCTCAACAGTTTCATCTACCCCTTTATAACATCCGCATCCCGAAGCGCAAGAAATTGCTTTACCTGCTCTGCCTTACAGCCTGTATCCTGTAGATTTTGAACCAAACCCTGCGCCGCTTTTCCCGTATTACCTGCCTTCCAATAGATACATAAAGCCCTGTACTATGTTTTCAACTGTCTTTCCTATGGTTGATTTTAAAGCTTCCCTGTTCCTCTGCTCCCTCTTTTTCTGTTTCCATATTTTAAAAGTTGTCCTCCGCTTTTCCTTGAAGCCTCTGCAAGGAAAACTATTTTATGTCCAACCATAGAATCACTTAATGTGGTGCAACAAGCAGATGGCTGTTTACCACGCAGTACAGCAATAAAATCCCTTACTATAGCCTGATCTCCATTCCCATGGGCATTTCCCTGCTGTGCCTCAGAAACATCAACTATACGGCTTATTCGTCCGCCCGTTTTTTCCGGAGCAATCGTATGCACTGTGAAATATTCTTCCTCAAAAGTACCGATAATTTCACCTTTTGTCCCAGTAATATGAATATTTCTTCCTGATGCAGATGCGCCTCCATTCATAGAAAAGGTACCCGTTGCTCCGTTTGCGAACTGAATCAAAACGGAT
Source organism: uncultured Lachnospiraceae bacterium (assembly GCA_902473545.1). GTDB lineage: Bacteria > Bacillota > Clostridia > Lachnospirales > Lachnospiraceae > Marvinbryantia. Next base: position 1,253 of record CABRSG010000143.1, read on the forward strand.
TGATGATCGACGATTTTCAGATCGCAGCGATAAACACAGCGGCTAAATGGATTTCCTGCATCGCTGAGCAGTTTTTCTTTTTCTTCATCTGTAGGATTTTCTATCCCGCTGTCATGCCAGATATTATTTGCCCAGCGCTGCGGATTCTCTATATACAGCCGTCTCGCAGAATATATACATTTACCCTCAACCGGACAGTTAATCATACAGTGTGTACCTGCCTTTTCCGGTGCCATCCCGGGATGAAACTGAATAACAGAACTAACGCTTGATACCGTATCCGGTAAGTTTCCATTCATTAGCCAAGCCATAATATCAAGGTCATGACTGCATTTAGATAAAAGCATTCCCGAACCGCAGATTATGGGAGAAGCATATTTTCCGCGCACATATGAGACAGACTCATGGAAATAACTAACCTGTTCATTCATTTGGATATTTATGACTTTGCCGATTTCTCCGTTTCTAAGCACTTCTTGTATTTCTCTATAAAAAGGTGCATAGCGGAGTACATGACAGACCATGACAATTCGCCCGGTTTCATTCGCACACTGAAGCAGTCTGTCTGCTTCACTCTGATTAACCGCGAAAGGTTTTTCCAATAACACATCATAACCCTGCTCAAGTAGAGGTATTGTTGTCTTCACATGCAGGGAATCCATAGTACCATTTATCACCGCATCTGCAAATTTAGGAACAGAAACCAGTTCTTCAACAGAGCAAAAGCAATGACAATCCGGAATATGGAATAACTCCTGTGCTTCATGGATTCTATCCCTATTTACATCCACCACTCCAACCACACGGAACCATTCGGGATGCTTCAAAGCTTCTTTTGCGTAAATCATTGCCCTTGCTCCCATACCCACTACAATCACTTTTATTGGCTGATCCATAAAAACTCACCCTTTGCATAAAATTTTATTGTTCGATTTTTCAAAATTGAAAATTGATGAGGCAAAATATCTTATTCGTGGTAATACAATGTCAATTACCGAAATTGCTTCCTTACTCGGTTTCAGTTCTCCGCAATATTTTTCAAAACGTTTTCGGCAATTCGTACATATGCCGCCAAAACAATATGAGGTCTCTGTTAAAGAAACATGGATTTCATCCACGGAAGAAAATCCGAAATAGGGGATTGCGCCGACTTCTGGCGCTGTTCCACAATCGAATAGAAAAAGGACAGCAGAAAAAAACCGGGCAGAGACAAGTAGTTCCCATCTCTGCCCGATTATAGTTATTCTGACGAAGCCCGGCGTTTCCCCGTTTCAGGAGAAGCCTGCGCCCCTTTGTTCTACCAGGTTAATTCCAGATACAGATCCTTGTACTGCTTCGCAGAATTATCCCAGGAGAAGTTTTTATCCATATCTCTCTGAACCATCTCATCCCAGCACCAGCGGTTTGTGAAGTACAGTGTCTTCGCGCGGTTAATTGCATCCAGCAGCAGACCGGCGTCGTAGTTGTCGAAGGTGAAGCCGTTTCCTGTGTTTGTAAACATATTGTACGGCTCTACCGTATCCTTCAGTCCGCCCGTCTCGCGCACGATCGGCACAGTGCCGTAGTGCATTGCAATGAGCTGCGTCAGACCGCACGGCTCAAACTGTGACGGTACCAGGAAAGCGTCCGCGCCCGCGTAGATCCTGTGCGCTCTCGTCTCATCGTACATGATGTTCGAGCAGATATTTCCTTTATACGCATTTTCATAATAGCGGAAGGAGTCCTCATACATCGCGTCTCCGGTTCCGAGAACAACGATCTGGGTGTGCTCATCCATAATCTGCGGGATGATCGCATTGATCAAATCAAGCCCCTTCTGGTTTGTCAGGCGGGAGATCAGACCGATCACGAATTTATGGTCGTCCTGCTCAAGTCCAAGCTCCTCCTGCAGTCTGCGCTTATTTTCTTTTTTCTTCTCGAGCACGTTTGTGATGTCATAATTTACATACAGTCTCTCGTCGGTCGCTGTGTTCCAGATATCGTAGTCGATACCGTTGACAATGCCTCTGAGCTTGCCGGAGTGATATCTTAAATGCGCGTCCAGATTTTCTCCGTAGTACGGTGTCTGGATTTCCCACGCATAGGTGTTGCTCACTGTCGTGATGATATTCGAATATGTCAGTCCGCCCTTCAGCATGTTTGCATCCTGGTAGCCCTCCTTGAGCGCATCCTTATTGAACACATAATCCGGCAGACCGGACCAGTAGCGGATCGTCGGGATGTTGTAAACGCCCTGGAAGCGCAGGTTGTGAATGGTGAGGATGGTCTTTGCGGAAGACAGCTTCGATGTCTCAAACAGCGTTCTTAAATATACCGGTACCAGAGCTGCCTGCCAGTCGTGACAGTGAATAATGTTCGGCGTCCAGTCCATGTAGCTGAGCGCTGCCAGCGCCGCCTTTGCAAAGAAGCAGTATTTCGGAATATCGTCGATCAGGTTCGTGTACGGATTTCCGCTGCTGAAAAATTCCTCATTGTCGATGAAGTCATATACAACGCCGTCCCATACATATTCCATGATTCCCACATAGAACGATCTGCCGTCCGCACAGAGATCCATCTCAAAGGAACCGCGGTATACCATCTTTTCCTGATATTTCCACGGAATACATTTGTAGCGCGGAAGGATTACCTTTACATCGCAGTTCTGTTTCACGAGCGCCTTTGGAAGCGCATACATAACGTCGCCAAGACCGCCGGTCTTTACAAACGGATAACACTCCGAGCCGATGAATGCAATGCTTCTGCGCGGCGTGGTGTATACCTCATAGGTCGGCTCCTCCACGGCTTTTGCTTCTTCCACGATTGCTTCTGCTTTCGGCTCCTCAGCCTTCACTTCTTTAATCGGCTCTGCTTTCGGTTCCTCGGACTTTACTTCCTTAACCGGCTCCGCTTTCGGTTCCTCAGCCTTTACTTCCTCTGCGGCAGCCGCAGCCTTGGTCTTTCTTGTTCCGGTCGTCTTTGCAGCCTTTTCCTTCGGCTCCGCTGCTTTCGCAGGCTTCGCCGCTCTCTTTGCCTTCGGCTTTTCTTCCTTTACAGGCTCTTCCGCCTTCACTTCCGTCTCAGCCTTTACAGCCTCCGCCTTCGGCTCTTCTGCTTTCGGTTCTTCAGCTTTGTCAGCCTTCGTCGTCTTTGCGGCTTTCTTCTTTGGCTCTTCTGCTTTTACTGTTTTTGCAGCCTTCTCCTTCGGTTCTTCCGCTTTTACTGTTTTTGCAGCCTTCTCCTTCGGCTCTTCTGCTTTTGCTGTTTTCGCAGCCTTCTCCTTCGGTTCTTCCGCTTTTGCTGTTTTTGCAGCCTTCTCCTTCGGTTCTTCCGCTTCCTCCACAGCTTTTGCAGCTTTCGCAGTCTTTGCTGCTCTCTTCGCTTTCGGCTTTTCTTCCTTTACAGGTTCCGCATTCGCTTCTTCCTTCTTTACCTCCGCAGCCTTCGGCTCTTTTACCGGCTTTTCCGCTGCCGGGGCTTCTTTTACTTCCACTGTAGCGGTTTCCACAGGAGCTTCCGGCGTGACCGCCGATGTTGTTGCTTTCTTTCTTGCCATATAGCACCTCCAAAATAATCTATCTTAGTTTTCTTAATTTTAGTATTCAATAATGTAGGTCAGAAATAATTGTATCACAAATATTACGCAAAGGCAAATAGGAGAATGCAAAATGATTTAAAAAAGAACTGCCGTATTACACAGCAGCTCTTGCTTTTCTTAATCTAAAAGTTCTTTTACGCCCGGCATGCTTCATTATACACACCCGTGATGATATGCACGCACGTCTCCAGCCCGAGCGCCCCGCTGTCCAGTGCAAGATGATAATTGGCGGCATTGCCCCACTCCATATCGGTGTAGTGCTGATAATATGCCCTTCTCCGCTCGTCCTTATCCTTCAGACGCTTTTCCGGCGTTTCCTCGCGCTCGCCATACACCTCAACGATGCGTTTTGCGCGGAACGTCATGTCCGCGTGGATAAAAACCGGCAGCACGCACGCCTTATCCCTCAGGATGTAGTCGGCGCACCTGCCGACGATCACGCACGGTCCCTTCCGGGCAAGCTCCAGAATCATCTGTTGCTGCTTCTGCCACAGATGATCCTGCATGGACATTCCCTGTGCGTCGCGCGCGGCAAAAGCGTTCACAAGCCTGCTCCTGTGCGAAGCGTACTCGCCCTGCTCTTTGATGTACTCCGTGTCAAATCCTGTCTCACGCGCGATTTTTTCGATGATCTCATAATCGTAGCAGGGAATCCCAAGCTTCTGCGCCGTCTCCTTTCCGATGGTTCGTCCGCCGCTGCCGAATTCACGACTGATCGTGATAATTTTACTGCTCATAGCTCCTTACCTCCTTCTCTTTTTTGTTTTTGTATTTTCTCATCCGTTCGCTTCGCTGACAGTAAGCGCCTGCTCAGGAGCTTCATTAAGCTCCCGGTAGGTGCGCTGGATCACGATCACTGCAATAATAAAAGTCAGAATATCCGCTGCCGGGAAGGAATACAGCAGACCGTCCAGCCCGAAAAAGATCGGGAAGATGACCGGAAGCGCCACGCCCAGAATAATCTCACGCGTCAGAGAAACGACAGTGGACTGCACTGCTTTTCCAAGCGCCTGCAGGTAGATAAACGTGCCTTTATTCAACATCGCCAACGGCATCATGCAAAGGTAGATGCGAAAGCTCTTCACGGCAAATTCTGTATAGTAAGCGCTTTCATTCGCCGCGCCGAAAATTCCGATGAGCTGCTTCGGGAGCAGTTCCACGATCAGCAGCGCGATCAACCCAAGCGCAAATTCGCCTGTCAGCAGATAGGTAAAGAGCTGCTTCGCGCGGTCCTTTCTCTTTGCGCCGATATTATAGCCGACCACCGGGATGCAGCCTGCC
>CABRSG010000144.1 GCA_902473545.1 uncultured Lachnospiraceae bacterium
CCTGGAATCGGAGGGCGCCGAGGCGGTAGTCCCGGATCTTCTGGATTTCCTGTTCTACTGCTTCTACAACTCAAACTTCAAGGCAAACGAGCTTGGCATGAAAAAGAGCACGGCGGCGATTTCCAACGCCGGAATCAAGCTTCTGGAATTTATACGGAACACCTCCGTGAAGGAATTTGAAAAGAGCCGCCATTTCGAAGCTCCGACGAAAATTTCCGTTCTGGCGGAGTATGCGAAGCCGATCGTATCGCTCGGCAACCAGACCGGCGAGGGCTGGTTCCTTACCGGCGAGATGATGGAGCTGATACATAGCGGTGTAAATAATATCGTCTGCACGCAGCCGTTCGGCTGTCTGCCGAACCATGTGGTCGGCAAGGGCGTTATCAAAGAAATCCGCCGTCAGCACCCGCTGGCGAATATCGTGGCGATCGACTACGATCCGGGCGCCAGTGAGGTAAACCAGCTTAATCGTATTAAGCTGATGCTAAGCACCGCGCAAAAGAATCTGCGGGCGCAGAGGCAGGCGGAAGCGGCGGCTGCGAAGGATGCATAAATAATAGTCGTTTCGAAAAAAGCGATAGAGGATTTTCCTTTATCGCTTTTTCATATTAATCAAGCGTCGGTGTGTCGAAAAACATATTGTATTTAGAAAGTTTTTTCTGATTTTCAGCAAAAACTATTGATTATCTGGCTGTTTTTGGATATATTAATGATAAAGGAGGCGATATTATGATTATCAGACCCCACTATTTAGAAATGCTGAAAACTTATCGTGACGCGCCGCTGGTAAAAATCCTTGCCGGTATTCGCCGCTGCGGAAAATCCACGATTTTAAAAATGCTGCAGGAGGATTTGATAAAAAGTGGCGTTCCCGCCAATCATATCCTCAATATGTGTTATACCTCGGAGGATTTTGCAGATGGTATGACCCACAGGGATATGTATAACGGCATAAAAGAAAAAATAACGGATGACGGGCGTTACTATCTTTTGCTTGACGAGGTACAGGAAATCACCGGATGGGAAAAAGCCGTCAACAGTCTGCTCGAAAACAACAATACCGATATCTATGTAACAGGCTCCAATTCCAGACTGATGGCAGGTGAAATATCCACCTATCTCACAGGACGGTATGTCTCGATTCCCGTATTTACGCTGTCCTTTGCCGAGTATATGGATTTCAAAAAAGCAGACGGACGCACTCCGAAAGAACTTCTTACCGAATATATCCGTATGGGCGGTTTTCCGATTGTTGCACTGAGCAATTTTGACGAGGGTCCTGCCTATCAGATTGTCGAGGGAATTTACCATTCCGTTATTACAGGTGATATAACGAAACGGCACCATATTACGAATTTTGACTTGTTCAACCGTGTTGTGAAATATGTAATTGAAAATGTCGGCAAAACCTTTTCCGCAAACGCTATTGTAAAGTTTCTGAAAAGCGAGGGACGTTCTCTCTCGGTAGAATCCGTCTACAACTATCTGGAATGGCTGGAAAAAGCTTTTGTGATATACCGCTGCCAGCGCTATGACCTGCAAGGGAAATCCGTACTGAAAACGCAGGAAAAATTCTATCTCGCCGACGCTTCTCTGAAATACTGCATGATGGGTTTCAATCCGAAATCTGTTGCCGCAATGCTTGAAAATATCGTGTACTTTGAGCTTCGCAGAAAAGGTTACGAAGTCTTTATCGGCAAGAATGAAACGAAAGAAATCGACTTTGTGGCAGTGCGCCGTGACGAGCGTATCTATGTGCAGGTATGCCGCAATCTACCGGAGGAATCCGACCGCGAGGTCGCCAATCTGCTTGAGATCAAAGACCACTACCCCAAGTATGTAGTCACACTTGACGAGCTTGCCGCAGGGAATATCAATGGTGTGAAAATCATGTATCTGGCAGATTTTTTGTTGAGTGAAAAGTATTAAGCAGGAAAGCGTAAAAAAAAACAGCCATGCAGCCGCAAACCGTGCAGACACACAGACGCACAGAATCCGGTCGCCATATTTCCGGCGCCGGATTCCTTTGTATTGCCATGCATACGACAAAAATATCCAGTGGACGTTTTTTAGTTGGCGCCGGATTCATGACGCCGGTTTGTGTCCCGCAGGATGCTGCGGGTTTTCTGATTCCAGGTATCCCGCAGCCTCTGCATGTCTTTTTAGTTTTCGGTGTCCCGCAATTGCTGTACGATGCTCTCCTTCTGTGTCCGCCGGTATGCCGCGAACGGTACTATCACTGCAAGGGCCGCCAGCAGGGGCAGCATGATCAGATAGGCAAGGAAGTTCGGGCGGTAGGCGAAGAACATGATCACGTTGTTGAGCGCTGTCATGATTGCCCAGGACAGCACGGTTCCCAGTATGAGACTGATGACGCCGGATATCAGCACGTAATACAGCCCCTCTTCCACCAGCATCCGCTTTAGCTGCCGCTGCGTCATGCCGATGCTGCAGAGTATGGCGAATTCCCGTTTGCGGGCGATGATTCCCGTAACGATGGAGTTTATGAAATTCAGCACCCCGATAATGGCGATTACCGCGCTGAGAGCGATTCCGATAATGCGTATTGCCGTAATCATGCTGTCAAAGCCTTCCATCAGCGACGCCTTTGTCAGATAGCCCATTTCCGGGTTTGTGTTTTCGCAGTAGTTTTCGATTTCCTGCACGAAGCTGTCAAGCTGTGTTTCTTCTACTGTGTAGGATACGCCGAAGCGCCAGCTATATGGGGATGTCTGTACATCCTGCTCTGGCAGCACTGCACGCACACCGTTGACAGGGCTGGACTGGTCTGTCATGCTGGATGGAATCTCCACGATTGCCATCACCTCATACTCTTTTTCTTCCAGATTCGTAAAGTAGTAATCGACAATATTTCCCGCCTCGTCTTTTATCTCTATGGCTTCCGAATCATCCGTTACCGTGAGCACCTTCAGCTTCTCGCCCGGACGATAGACGCGCGCGCCCTCTGTATGATCGCCGATAATTTCCGTCAGCAGCACATAGCCGCCCTGCGAAAATTTTTCGATATCCAGCTCTCCGTCCAGCACCTTCAAATTGGACAGGATATTCGTATCATATGCATATACGTCTGCGTTAAGCTGCCGCTGCTCCATCGCCGCATTAATTACACTCGTCCCCCAGTCGCCTTCCCTTAGAATGCCCTGGTCCGCAAAGCTCTGATAGCGCTCCAGTCCCGTCTCGTCCAGCGAGATATAGGTTCTGTTGAAAATCTGCCACAGCTCGTTTTTGGAGAGGACGCCCGGCTGTGCGTCCGCCAGCTCTATATATGCCTCATCTACCCCGGAAGACATCACTGTTCCGCCTCCGGTAATATAGATCGGCGCCAGCAGGACATCGCCCAGCAGCCGCTGCTCCAGATAGGCGTCGATGCGGAAGCTTCCGATGCCGGTCAGCACCACGCACAGCAGCACCATGCTGAAGGACAGAGACAAAAGAACAAGCGTTGTTTTCTTTTTGCTGCGTCCGAGATTGGAGAGCGCCATGCGGTGAATCCGCGCGCCCGTCTCGGACTTCTTTACCTTTTTGCGAACACCGCTGCCCTCTGTATAGCGGACCGCCTCCACCGGCGACACGCTGCCGGCTATTTTTCCCGGCTTGCGGCAGCTTATAAAAACGGTGATAAGCGCAAATACGATGCCGAACAGCGCGACCTGCGGACTGAATTTCATTTCCACCCCAAGGCTGTCATAGCCGGTCACCCGCAGCATAAAGGGAAATACGATCCGGGAAGCCAGATAGCCCGCCGCCAGACCAATCGGTATTCCAATGGCTGAGAGCACCAGTGCCTGCCGCCTGATCATGCCCTTTATCTGACGCCCGGTGGTGCCGACTGTCTTCAGCAGTCCGTAAAAACGGATATCCTGGAAAACGGAAATGTAAAAAATATTATAAATAATCAGATAGCCCGTAATCAGAATCACCACCAGTGCACCCACGAGAATTACCACTGAGAACGGGTCTGCCGCCTCCGCGCGGTTCTGCATGTATGCCCAGTTCACCCCATACCCTAAGGTGACGTCCGGATCGTAGCCCGCGTCCTCAATGATGGAACGCACCGTCTGCTCAATATCCGCCGCGCTGTCAAAGTACAGACCGACCGCATACAGACCGGCTCCGGCTTCGTTGGGATGCGATTCGCCCCACGCCACAAAATCCTCGTCGGTGAGACTTCCCTTCAGTTCCTTCCAGTATGCTTCTGATATATAGAGCTCGGAGGCATGACTGATCTGACTGCCCTCATACCAGCCGCAGACCCGGAAGGTTTTGCTGATTTTCTCCCCGTGAAAGGTAAATTCCAGCGGGATTTCCACGCCCGTCTCATACGGTAGCTTCAGTTCGTCCAGCACGTAGGTGTCGACGATAATGTCATCCTCCTTTTCCGGCATCGTGCCCTCCGCCAGCGTGATAAAGGAGTTCTCCAGTTCCTCCTCTCCCTGCGCCAGCCGCAGCTCGTACTGGCGTCGTGTCAGATTTTCCGCCTGCCCGATATAGATATTCCAGGTGTACGATTTCACCCGCTCATCCGCTGTCACCTTTTCCATCTGCTCACGGGTGGCGGCTTTCAGACCGGCATGGAATCTGCCGCCCACCTCCCGCATGGTAGATTCCTGGGTGACGTCCATCATGCCGATTCCCATCGCCGCCAGCGTCGTAAAAAGCATACAGGTGAGCGCGATTGCCGCGACTGCAAAGATATTACGCATCTTATTGTTTTTGAGGCTCCGCATGGAAAGACGGCGCACCACCCCGCTGTTGTTATTTTTCATGGCGCGCTCCTCTCTGCATCCGCTCTCTGGGCGCATATGCCTCCGGTGTGCTCTGTCCTCCGGTAATCTTCCCGTCCTCAATGCGGATGACGCGGTCGGCAAGCTGCGCCATCGCATCATTGTGCGTTATCATCACGATTGTCTGGTGAAACTGCTCGCCCGTCAGCTTCAGAAGCCCCAGAACCTCCTGCGATGTTCTGGAGTCCAGATTTCCGGTCGGCTCGTCCGCGAGGATGATGGCCGGTTTGCTGGCGAGCGCCACTCTCTGCTGCTGTCCGCCGGAGAGCTGGTTCGGCATACTGTTCTTTTTTTCCAGAATGCCGAGCATATTCATAATTTCTTTGATAAACGCGCGGTCCGGCTTTTCTCCGTCCAGCTCGATTGGAAGCACAATATTTTCATAGACGTTTAAAATCGGCACCAGATTATAATTCTGGAAGATAAAACCGATGTTGCGCCTGCGGAAAATCGTCAGCTCTGATTCATTCAGCTTGAAAATTTCTTTTCCGGAAACAATGACCTCCCCCGACGTTGCGTAATCCAGCCCGCCGAACATATGCAGCAGCGTGCTCTTGCCGGAGCCGCTCGTTCCAACCACCGCCAGAAATTCGCCCTCTTCAACCGTGAGGTTCACTCCATCCAGTGCTTTTACAAGATTCGCCCCGGAACCGTAATACTTTTTCAGATTGACTGTTTTTAAGATGTCCATATGATAGTCCCCTTTCTTATCAGCATTTCGGATGCTTTTATACTAGCATCTTTTTCTGACACTCCGCTGACAAAAAAGAAAAAAGTTCTTACAAAACTGTCAGAACCGTCACCCGCGGGGCTGGCTTTGCGCTGCAATGGGTGTCTGAGGATTGCGTGAATGATGACTTCATACTTCATTCAGCAGGAACACCCTAAAGCAGCTTCCCGCGCCTTCGCGGGAATCGACCGTGATATACCCCTTTTCTTTATTTAAAATTAACTGCGCAAGATAAAGCCCCAGACCGCTTCCGCCGGTGTGACCGGTGTTCTGTCCGCGGTAAAAGCGCTGGAAAATTTTATTGTATTCCTCTTTTGCGATTCCCTGTCCCTGGTCGCGGATTTCTATCTGCGTGTAGATTTCCATCGGCTGCACGCGCACGGTAATCGTGCTGCCCTCCGGAGAATATTTTACGGCGTTGTCAAGCAGATTGCCAAGCGCCTCCGCCGTCCAGCCCGGCTCGTGCCAGAGGCGCCGGTCCTCAAACGGCTCCACCCGCA
>CABRSG010000145.1 GCA_902473545.1 uncultured Lachnospiraceae bacterium
AAAACTTCGTTTAAGTCTAACAGCACGACATCCTCCTATCCATACCTGATTATTATAACTATCCGCTATGATTTTGTCAATCAGATTTTTAAATAAATAAATATTTCAGTATAAATAACGCACAGAGCACATACATTACCACGCTGATCTTCTTTTCCTTTGCCTTTCCGCTGAGCAGGTTGATCACCACGTAGGAGATAACGCCCATGGAAATTCCCTCGGAAATGCTGTAAAACATCGGCATTGCTGCGATACAGATAAATGCCGGGATTCCCTCTCCCGCGTCAGTAAAATGAATGCTGCCGACGTTGCTGAGCATATAGAAGCCGACAATGATCAGCGCCGGAGCCGTCGCGAACGACGGGATCGCAAGGAAGATCGGGGAAAGCAAAAGCGATAGCGCGAACAGGATCGCTGTCACAGCGGAAGTAAGACCTGTTCTGCCGCCCTCTGCAACGCCGGAAGCACTCTCCACAAATGTGGTAACAGTGGAGGTACCCATCACAGCACCCGCCGTTGTTGCGCAGGCGTCTGCGAGCAGCGCGCCCTTGATGCGCGGAAGCTTTCCGTCCTTATCAAGCATGTTTGCTTTTGCAGAAACGCCGATCAGCGTTCCAAGCGTATCAAACAGATCAACAAACAAAAATGCAAATACGATTACGATCAGCTGCAGAATGGAAATGCCGCTGAAGGACAGCTTTGCAAAGATCGGCGCGATGGACGGCACCGAGATGCCTGCCGAAAAATCCGGAAGCAGGGAATACATGCCGATTTCCGCGTTCGGCACATAGACACCGCAAAGCTGACAAACAATGCCGAGCAGCCATGTGATCAGAATGCCCCAGAGGATATTTCCCTTCACATTTTTTACAACCAGGATCGCTGTGATCAGCGTACCGATAATTGCAAGCAGTACCGTGATTCCTACATCATTGAAGGAACCGGCGCCGCCGTTGAGTCCCTGGAAGCTCTCCACAGAGAAAAGCCCTACCAGCGTGCTTCCGTTTGCAAGCACGATCTTTGCATTCTGCAGACCGATAAAAGCGATAAACAGACCGATGCCGACGCTGACCGCATGCTTTAAGCTGATGGGGATCGCGTTGAAGATCGCCTCGCGCACGTTGCAGAGCGACAGCAGGATGAAAATGACGCCCTCAATGAACACGGCTGCCAGAGCTACCTGCCAGGAATAGCCCATCTGCAGGACGACGGTGTAGGCAAAGTAAGCGTTCAATCCCATGCCCGGAGCCAGCGCAAACGGATAATTTGCAAAGAGCGCCATAAAGAGCGTGCCCAGGAAGGACGCTGCCGCCGTCGCCGTAAATACCGCTCCTCTGTCCATGCCAGCCGCGGAAAGGATGTTCGGGTTTACCGCCAGAATATACGCCATCGTCATAAAGGTGGTGATACCTGCGATCACCTCTGTCTTTACATTTGTATTGTTTTCTTTCAGCTTGAAAAGTTTCTCTAACATTTTTTCTCTCTCCTCATTTATAAAGGGCGGATGCGTTTTGCAGCATCCGAAAAGCAAATGATTCGACGGCACGCATTCGTCCCACCTGTTTCGCGCCATCGAACCCTTTCCTTACTTTACCCTGTTTTTGCAGCCTTTATACAAGCCCTACGGTCTCGCGGCAGATTGCCAGCTCCTCGTTTGTCGGGATTACCGCAACCTTTACTTTAGAATCTGCGGTGGAGATCACCATATCCTCGCCGCGCTGTTTATTTGCCTCAGTATCCAGAGCAATGCCGAGATAGCCAAGGTAGCCAAGCACCTTCTCGCGAACGATGCCGGCATTCTCGCCGATACCTGCGGTAAATGCGATCGCATCTACGCCGTTCATCGCAGCCACGTAGGAGCCGATGTATTTTGCCACACGGTAGCAGAATACTTCCATCGCATTCTCAGCGTATTTATTGCCGCCGTTCATCGCCTCTTCCAGATCACGGAAGTCGCTGGACAGCTCTTTGGAGATACCGAAAACACCGGATTTCTTGTTCAGCACGTTCATCACGCCTGCGATATCCAGATTTTCCTTCTTTGCGATAAACTCCATGATCGCCGGATCAATATCGCCGGAACGGGTACCCATTACCAGACCTTCGAGCGGCGTCAGACCCATGGAGGTATCCACGCATTTGCCGTTTTCCACTGCGCTGATGGAAGCGCCGTTGCCAAGGTGGGCTACGATAATCCTGGAATCGTTCAGATCCAGGCCAAGGAACTCTGCTGCATGCTTGGAAACGAAGCTGTGGCTTGTTCCGTGGAAGCCGTAGCGTCTTACGGCGTATTTCTCATAATATTCATACGGAAGTCCGTACAGATATGCCTTCTCCGGCATGGTCTGATGGAAAGCGGTATCGAACACAGCTACCATCGGTACGCCCGGCATCAGCTCTGCGCAGGCATTGATGCCGATGAGGTTTGCCGGGTTGTGCAGCGGCGCAAGGTCGTTGCACTCCTCGATCGCCTTCAGCACTTCGTCGTTGATGACAACGGAGCTTGCGAATTTCTCTCCGCCGTGTACGACTCTGTGGCCGACTGCCTCTACCTCTTTCAGCGATTTGATCGCGCCGGTCTTTTCGTTTACAAGTGCATCCAGCACCATCTGGATCGCCTGCTTGTGCGTCGGCATAGCCGCCTCTGTGATTTCCTTGTCGCAGCCGGCTTTCTGGTAAACCAGTCTTCCGTCGATGCCGATTCTCTCGCAGAGACCTTTGGCAAGCACTGCCTCGGAGTCAGAATTGATAAGCTGGTATTTCAGCGATGAACTTCCGCAGTTAATAACTAAAACATTCATTTTTACTTTTCCTCCTTAGTCCTCAGCCTGGCACTGTACTGCCGTGATTGCAACAACGCCGACAATATCCTCTGCGGAGCATCCGCGGGAGAGGTCGTTGACCGGTTTTGCGATACCCTGGGTAACAGGTCCGTATGCTTCCGCCTTTGCAAGTCTCTGCGCCAGCTTGTAACCGATATTTCCGGCATCCAGGTTCGGGAAGATCAGGACGTTTGCTTTTCCGGCAACGTCGCTGTTCGGAGCCTTGGAGGAACCTACGCTCGGAACGATCGCCGCGTCAAGCTGCAGCTCGCCGTCCAGCTTAAGCCCCGGGTTCTGCTCTTTTGCGATCTTTGTAGCCTCAACCACCTTATCAACCAGCGTATGCTTTGCGCTGCCCATGGTGGAGTGGGAAAGCATTGCAACAACCGGCTCCTCCTGTACCAGCAGACGGAAGGACTCTGCGGAGGAAGCTGCGATCGCCGCAAGTTCTTCCGGATTCGGATCCTGTACAAGTCCGCTGTCGCCGAATACGAACGCGCCGTTTGCACCGTACTCGCAGTCCGGAACTACGATAAGGAAGAATGCGGAAACAAGCTTTGTGCCCGGTTTTGTCTTCAGGATCTGCAGACACGGTCTTAAGGTATCTGCTGTGGAGTGGCATGCGCCGGATACCATACCGTCTGCATCGCCCATTTTTACCATCATTACGCCGTAGTAGAGATACTGGTTCAGAAGGATCTCCTTTGCCTGCTCCGGCGTCATGCCTTTCTTGGAGCGCAGCTCTACCAGCTTGTCTATGTAACCCGGTGTCTTATCGGAGGTAGCCGGATCAACGATCACTGCACCTGTGAGGTCCAGACCTTCGCTGCCCTTCTTTACCGCTTCCTCGCTGCCTACAAGGACGATGTTTGCGATACCTTCCTTCAGGATCTGTGCGGCAGCCTCGTAGGTTCTGCGGTCCTCTGTCTCCGGAAGTACGATTGTTTTTTTGTTGCTTCTTGCTCTCTCTTTGATTACGTCAATAAATCCCATGATTCTTTGACTCCTTTCATTGTGTTGGCGCGGGCGGAATCCGCTTCGCGTATTCTGATATGTTACATTATACCCATTTATATACATTTTTTCAACACGTAATCGCGATATTACTTCTGTATTTTTTTAAGAACAGAGAGGGCCCATCTGCGGTAGGGCGCATAGCGCAGGGGCAGGTCCAGCCAGAGCGCTTTTTTCATGACGCTCTTTTGATGAGAAAAGGTGGTAAAGCTCTCTTTTCCGTGATAACTGCCCATTCCGCTGTTTCCAACGCCGCCGAACGGCATATAGGGCGTTGCCAGGTGAACGACCGTATCGTTGATGCAGCCGCCGCCATAGGAGGTGTGTGACAGAATATAGCTTTCGTTCTCTTTACTCTTCGTGAAGAGATAAAGCGCAAGCGGCTTTTCGCGTTTTGTCACAAAGCCTGCTGCCTCCCGGATGGTGTCAAAGGTGAGCACCGGGAACAGCGGTCCGAAAATCTCCTCCTGCATGACAGGGCTTTCGCCATGCACAAGATCGACGATGGTCGGCTCAATTTTAAGAGACTCCGCCGCCGTCTTTCCGCCTGCCAGTATCTCGCAGTCCTCCATCAGACGGACGAGGCGCGCAAAATGCTTCTCATTGATGATCTTCGGGTAATTCTTATTCTGCAGCGGCTCCTTTCCGAACTGCCTGCGGATTTCCCTGCACATCGCCTCCACAAGCCGATCCTTCACATTGCTCTGCACCAGCAGATAGTCGGGAGCGACGCAGGTCTGCCCGGCGTTTAAAAATTTTCCCCAGACGATGCGGCGGGCGGCAAGCTTCAAATCCGCCGTCTCGTCCACGATACAGGGGCTCTTTCCGCCAAGCTCCAACGTCACCGGTGTCAGGTGTTTCGCCGCCGATTCCATCACAAGCTTTCCGACGTTCACGCCGCCGGTAAAGAAGATATAGTCGAAGCGCTGTTCAAGAAGCGCCGCGTTCTCCTCTCTTCCTCCCTCCACGACCGTCACCAGCCAGTCCGGGTACAGCTCGCGCACCAAGCGGGCGATCAGCGCGGACGTGTACGGCGCATAGGCGGACGGCTTGATCACCGCACAGTTTCCGGCGGCAAGCGCGCCGACAAGCGGAGCAAGGGAAAGCTGGAACGGATAATTCCAGGGCGCCATGATGAGAACGACGCCGTAAGGCTCGCTGATGCGGAAGCACTTTGACGGAAACTGCGTGATCGGCGTTCGCACCGCCTGCGGCTTCATCCACTTTTGCAGATGTTTTAATATATAATTCACCTCGTCAAGCACAATGCCGATCTCCGTCGCGTAACACTCAAACGGCGCTTTATTCAAATCCGCATAGAGCGCGTCGTAAATGTCCTGCTCATGCGTGTGAATCCAGGCGGGCAGTTTCTTTAGCTGCTCTGTGCGAAAGTCATAGCTTCTGGTAACGCCTTTGCAGAAATTGGCACGCTGCCTGCAGACTGCTTCTTCAATTAAGGTACTCATTGCTCTTCCTCCATAATCTGACGATAAAGCGCGCGGAAATCCTTACGCCCAAAGATAACGGGAACAGGGTACAGCGGATTTGCCTCCTGCGACGCCCAGATCGCAAGTACCGGAATATCCTTTTCGCGGATACCGCCGATCTTCTCCGGGATGTTCATTTTCCGGTTCAGCCCACGGACTGCCGCAATAAAAAGCTTTGCGTTTTCCTCCTCCGTGTTTTCCTCCAGGGCGATTCCCGCCGCCTCGGAAAGCTCTGCGAGCTTCTTATAGACAGCGTTCCCATAATAATCCAGAACATACGGCAGGATCACCGCGTTCGCCAGTCCGTGCGGCACGCGGTAAGCGCCGCCGAGCGCGTGCGCCATCGCGTGTACGTTTCCGACATACGCCCGTGTAAACGCCGCGCCTGCCTGAAAGGACGCCTCTTGCATAAAGCCGCGCGCCTCCATATCGTCGCCGTTTTCATAAGCGCGGTAAAGATAATCGAACACCAGGCGCACCGCGCACTTTGCCTGTTCGATGGTTTTCTTCGTGTTGCTGTTTCCGATATACGCCTCCACAGCGTGCGTCAGCACATCCATGCCGGTGGTCGCAGTGATCATTCTTGGCAGCTTTCGCGTCAGCTCCGGATTAAGCACCGCGTAATCCGGAATCAACGGAAAATCGTTGATCGGGTACTTGTGCCGTGTTTTTTCATCCGTGATGACCGCCGCCAGCGTCGTTTCGCTG
>CABRSG010000146.1 GCA_902473545.1 uncultured Lachnospiraceae bacterium
ACTATCCAGGAGGGAAAATTCCACCAGATCAAGCGGATGTTTGCGGCAGTCGGAAAGACAGTGCTATATCTGAAGCGTCTGCGCATGGGCAGCCTGGTGCTGGACGAAACGCTGCAGGCGGGGGAGAGCAGATTGCTTTCGCAGAAGGAAATAGATGATTTACGGAAAGGGGCAGCGCATGAGTGACGGATTTTTGCCAATCTCCAGAGCAGATATGGAGGCGGCAGGATAGAACAGCTTGATTTCGTGCTTGTAACCGGGGATGCCTATGTGGATCATCCCTCTTTTGCACATGCAATCATCAGCAGGGTGCTGGAGGCGAACGGCTACCGGGTTGGGATTATCGCGCAGCCCAACTGGAAGGATGATAAGAGTATCGCCGTCCTCGGAGAGCCACGGCTTGGATTTCTCGTGTCCTCCGGCAATATGGATTCCATGGTGAATCATTACAGCGTGTCGAAAAAGCGCAGAAAAACGGACGCTTTCACGCCGGGCGGCGTGATGGGAAAGCGCCCGGATCATGCGACGGTCGTCTACAGCAATCTGATCCGCCGTACCTTCCGGGAAAAGCCGATCATCATCGGCGGTATCGAGGCGAGCCTGCGCAGACTTGCGCATTATGATTACTGGTCGGATTCCCTCAAGCGCTCTATTCTGCTTGATTCCGGCGCAGATCTTCTGTCCTACGGAATGGGAGAGCGCTGTATCGTGGAAATCGCCGACGCGCTTGCAGCCGGGATCGCGGTGCGGGACATCACCTTCATTGACGGAACGGTTTATAAGACAAAAGACCTCTCCGGCGTGTACGATGCCAGGCTGCTGTGCTCCTTTGATGATCTAAAGGCGGACCGCATCAATTACGCGAAGAGCTTTTACACACAATACTGCAACACTGATCCGTTTTCCGGGAAGCGTCTCGTCGAGCCGTACCCGAACGGTATCTATGTGGTGCAGAACCCGCCGCAGAAACCGCTCTTGCAGGCGGAGATGGATCGGGTGTACGCGCTGCCGTATCAGCGGACGTATCATCCGTCTTATGAAAAAGACGGCGGAGTACCGGCAATCGAGGAGGTAAAATATTCTCTGATCAGCAACCGCGGCTGCTTCGGCGGCTGCAGCTTTTGCGCACTGACCTTCCACCAGGGACGGATCATACAGACGCGCAGCCATGAATCGCTGCTCGCGGAGGCGGAGAAGTTTATCTGGGATAAGGATTTTAAGGGCTATATCCACGACGTGGGCGGACCGACCGCCAATTTCCGGCATCCGGCGTGCGAAAAGCAGCTCACGAAGGGCGTATGCCCGAAAAAGCAGTGCCTGTTTCCGCAGCCCTGCAAGAATCTGATCGCCGATCACAGCGATTACCTTGCGCTTCTTCGCAAGCTGCGGGCGCTGCCAAAGGTGAAAAAGGTGTTTATCCGCTCTGGCATCCGCTTTGATTATTTGCTTGCAGACAGGGACGACACCTTTTTTAAGGAGCTTGTGGAGCATCATGTGAGCGGACAGCTAAAGGTCGCTCCGGAGCATGTGTCAGACGCGGTGCTAGAAAAGATGGGAAAGCCAAAAAACGATGTTTATCAGCGGTTTGTGCAGAAATATAAGCGGCTGAATGAAAAATGCGGCAAAAATCAGTTTCTGGTGCCGTACCTGATGTCATCACATCCGGGTTCCACCATGAAGGAGGCGGTGGAGCTTGCCGAGTATCTGCGGGATCTCGGCTACATGCCGGAGCAGGTGCAGGATTTCTATCCGACGCCCTCCACGATCTCCACCTGCATGTACTACACCGGCGTCGATCCGCGCACGATGGAGAAAGTCTACGTGCCGGTAAATCCGCACGAAAAGGCGATGCAGCGCGCATTGATCCAATACCGCAACCCGAAAAATTACGAGCTTGTAAAAGAAGCGCTGATCCGCGCGGGCAGGACTGATCTGATCGGCTTTGACAAAAAATGTCTGATCCGCCCGCGCTCTGGAAAGAATGCGGCGGAAGCCGGGCAGGGAAAATCCGGTACAAAGAAGGCGCCGGGCGGACAGCGGATGAACGGCGCGAAGAAAAAAACGATTCGAAATGTGCATAAGAAGGCGAAATAATGAAGAAAAAACCAAAGGGAACCTACGGGTATATTAACTACGAAAAGAAGAAACGGATTCTGATCACGCTTGTTTTGTTTGCAATACCGATTCTGATCTATGTCACCGGGTATCTGCAGACGGGTACACGAAAAAATCTGTTTACGTTTGTGGCGATTATGGGCTGCCTTCCAGCGAGCAAATGCGCGGTCAGCATGATCGTGATCTGTATGCAGAAGCCGATGAAGGCAGAGCTTTACGAGCTGTTTCGCAGGCATGTAAGGGATCTGACGGCGGTCTATGAGACGACCGTCAGTTCGGAAAAGAAAAATTATCCGCTGCCGTGCATTGTGATCTGCGGACAGAATGTGGTCTGCTACAGTGAGGACGCGAAGGTGGATAAGGAGTACTTGCAGCAGCATATCAAAAAGATTCTGCAGGGAAACGGCTATCGCTCCAACGTGAAGATTTTTACGGAACAAAAAGCATTTCTGCGCCGCGTGGACGAGCTTTATGTAAATCGCGATGAGATTGAGGCGGCGGCGACCTTCAAGCCGGATGAGCGGTATCCGGACGCAACCAGGGATGAGCTGGTAAAAAGCGTGCTTTTGTGCATTTGTCTGTAATGGAGGATTTATGAAGGAAATCATCGTGCGTGAAAATGAGGCGGGGCAGCGCCTGGATAAGCTGCTCGCGCGCTACTTAAACCAAGCGCCGAAGAGCTTTTTCTATAAGATGATGCGCAAGAAGAATATTACGCTGAACGGGAAAAAGGCTTCCGGGAATGAGATTACGGCGAAGGGCGACTGCATCCGCATTTTTGTATCGGACGAGACGTATGAAAAATTTTCCGGAAAGGAACGCGCGCAGGCTTCGGCTTTGCAAAAGGCACAGGCGCTTTCGCCAGAGCAGATTATCTACGAGGACAGCGATATCCTGATTTTTAATAAACCGGCGGGGCTGCTCTCGCAGAAGAGCCGTCCGGAGGATGTGTCGGCAAATGAGCGGTTTCTCGCCTATCTCCTGCAGAAGGGAGCACTTACGGAAACGGAAATGCAGACCTTCCGCCCCTCTGTCTGCAATCGTCTGGACCGCAATACAAGCGGTCTTTTGCTTGCCGGAAAAAGCCTGGCGGGGCTGCAGGCAATGTCGGAGGCGCTGCGAAGCCGCAGCCTGCACAAATATTATCTCTGTCTTGTCACGGGCGCACTCAGAAAGGGACAGCGTCTGGAAGGCTTTCTTGTGAAGGACGCGCGGACAAATAAAGTGACGGTTTCTGCGTCAGATCCGGGCGATAAGGACGCAAAGCCAATTGCAACACAGTACATGCCGCTCTGGACGGATGAAAAGACAACGCTTCTGAAAATCTGGCTGATCACCGGGCGGACGCATCAGATCCGCGCGCATCTTGCCAGTATCGGGCATCCGATCGTCGGGGATGAAAAATACGGCGATAACCGTCGAAACACGTATTATCAGAAGAAATATCACCTGCACCGGCAGCTCCTGCATGCTTATCAGATGAAGTTTCCGGAGCTAACGGGGACGCTTTCGCAGCTCTCCGGGCAGGAATTTATCGCGCCGCTGCCGGAGGATTTTCAGAGAATCCTGACGGACGCGGGCTGCGATGTGAACGATATGGAGGAAGAAAATGGCAACCTGGAATTCGCGGGGACTGCGCGGTTCTCTTCTGGAGGATCTGATCAACCGTTCAAACGAGACTTATCTGGAAAAGGGGCTTGCGCTGATTCAGAAGATACCGACGCCGATCACCCCTATCAAAATTGATAAGGAAAACCGCCACATCACGCTGGCGTATTTTGACCAGAAAAGCACCGTGGACTATATCGGCTGCGTGCAGGGCGTTCCCGTCTGCTTTGACGCCAAGGAGGGTACGACAGACACGTTCGCTCTCCAGAATATCCATCCGCATCAGATGTGCTTTATGGAAAACTTTGAGAAGCAGGGCGGAGTCTCCTTCTTAATTATTTATTATACCGGACGGGATGAGATTTTTTATCTGCCCTTTACAGATGTCAAAAAGTTCTGGGACCGCAGGGAGGCGGGCGGGCGCAAGAGCTTCCGCTACGAGGAGCTTGACCGGGAATACCTGCTGCACCGCGGTCACGGCGTGCTTGTTCCCTATCTGGAGGGGCTGCAGAGGGATTTGCTGAAAAGGGATTGACAATCTGCCGTTCTGTAGTATAATAAACAGGTGATTTCACGAATTAGCACTGCACCACAATAAAGTAAAACAGACAGCAGTGCGCAAGTATGCAGCAGATTTCTGCTGCAAATGGAACGATATGGAGAGACTTATGAACCAGAGATTATTACATACGCCGGAGGGAGTCCGCGATATCTATAACGGGGAATGCGAGCGCAAGCTGCGCCTGCAGAAAGACCTGCACGATGTGCTGAAGTCCTACGGCTGCCAGGATATCGAGACGCCGACCTTTGAGTTTTTTGATGTGTTCGGGAGCGACGTTGGCACGATTCCCTCGCGCGAGCTGTACAAATTCTTTGACCGGGAGGGCAACACGCTGGTGCTGCGCCCGGATATCACGCCGTCTATTGCGCGGGCGGTATCCAAATATTTTGACGGAAAAGAGGATGTGCTGCGCCTCTGCTACGAGGGAAAAACCTTCATAAACCATTCCAGCTACCAGGGGCGCTTAAAGGAGAACACGCATATCGGTGCGGAAATGATCGGTGCGGACAACGCGCAGGCGGACGCGGAGATTATTGCGATGGTGGTGAACTGTCTGAAAAGAGCCGGTCTGGAGGAGTTTCAGATCAGCATTGGACAGGTAGAATACTTTAAGAGCATTATAAAGGACATGGATATCCCGGAGGAGACGGAGGGCGAGCTGAAGGATTTCATCTCAAACCGCAATCTGTTCGGCGTGGAGAGCCTGTTGTCCGGCATGGAGCTTGGAGAGCGGCAGAAGGAAGCGCTGCTTTCGCTCCCGTCGCTGTATGGTTCCGTGAAAATTCTTGACCGGGCACATGTGCTTGCCTGCAATGAGGGGGCGGATCGTGCGGTTGTGCGTCTGAAGGAGATTTATCAGATTCTGGAATACTACGGCGTGACGCGGTATGTCAGCTTTGATCTCAGTATGCTGAGCCGCTATAATTATTACACCGGTATTTTCTTCCGCGGTTATACCTTCGGGACAGGAGACGCGGTGGTGAAGGGCGGACGCTACGACAACCTGCTTGCACATTTCGGAAAAGATGCGCCGTCCATCGGATTTGTGGTGGTGGCGGATGAGCTGCTTGCGGCACTGAGCCGTCAGAACATCATGCCGGAGCCTGGGGAGCCGCCGGTGGAAATCCGCTATACGCCTGCAGAGCAGGAGGCGGCGATCAAACAGGCACAGGCGCTCCGCGCAGAAGGGAAGGCGGCTGTGCTGAAGCTGGAGGAACGCGTATGAGATATCTTACATTTGCCCTCACCAAGGGACGGCTTGCCAGACAGACGCTGGCGCTTCTGGAGAAATGCGGGATCACCTGCGAGGAGATGAAGGATCCCGACACCAGAAAGCTGATTTTCACGAACGAAGAATATAAACTGAAATTTTTCCTGGCAAAGGGACCTGATGGGCCGACTTATGTAGAATACGGCGCCGCTGATATCGGGGTGGTCGGAAAGGATACCATCGACGAGGAGGGGCGCAAGCTTTACGAGGTGCTGGATCTCGGCTTCGGAAAATGCCGGATGTGTGTGTGCGGACCGGCGCGGGCGAAGGAACTTCTGCAGCACCAGGAGCAGATCCGGGTGGCGACGAAATACCCGCATATTGCAAAAGAGTATTTTTACAATAAGAAGCATCAGACCGTTGAGATCATCAAGCTGAACGGCTCTATCGAGCTGGCGCCGCTTGTCGGACTTTCCGAGGTGATCGTCGATATCGTGGAGGCCGGCTCC
>CABRSG010000147.1 GCA_902473545.1 uncultured Lachnospiraceae bacterium
AACTGCTGCCGCAGGTCGTCCGTCAGCTTCTCCATCTGCTCCGGCGTGACGGCAGATTTGTCGCGCGTCTGCGCCGCCGGAAGCAGAAACAGGTTCTGATAATGCTTGTCGCGGATCAGCGCCTGCTTTAAGCGGCAGTTCCCCTCGACGACGTCCACCAGATTGTATACGATCCGGTTTTCCAGTCCCATCACCACATCCAGATTCCGAAGTCCGATATCCGTGTCCATCAGAACCGTCTTTTTGCCAAGTTTTGCCAGTCCGGTACCGATATTTGCGGTGGCTGTCGTTTTTCCGACGCCGCCCTTGCCGGACGTCACTACAATTACTTCACTCATTTTTTCTTCCTCCACACAGCATAATCCGGGCATTTCCCTGCTTATCCTATGTTTACTGTACGCCGACGGGCGTATCATCCGTCTTTCGGCGCTTCCTCCTCCTGCGCAGCGGTGCCGAGCATATCCTCCAGCGTGCTGCGCACAAGGTTCTTTACAAAAATATGATTATCCTTTATGTAAGCTATTTTGGGATCAAGCGCGTATTCTGCATTGTCGGAGCGCTTCGTGATGGCGCTGCGCGCCATTTTGTCGGCGATCCTTATCTGGACCGGCTTCATCACAAGCGCGGCAACAAAGCAATCGCGATTGCCGGAGGCTCCGGCATAAACGCTGCCCCGGCAGGAGCCAAGCACAACGACGTTTCCCTTTGATACTACTGATGCGCCGGGATTGACATCGCCGAGAATAACAATGCTTGTCTCCGATTCTATCGTCTGCCCGCCGCGCAGGTTTCCGCGGTAAAACTGTCCTTCCCGCGCCTCCGCTTCACCGGCAAGCCGGATTGCGTGCTCATAATACTGTGCTTCCTCCGGCCGCTCATCCACGATGCAGATCACATGAATGTGGGAATTCATGACGATCGCGTTAACCAGACGATCCTCCTGGTTCTTCGTCAGCACACGCCCCTGGAACGTCACTGCCATCTTAGCGTCCTTAAAAAAGTTATCTGCCTCTTTAAATTTTGCGGCGACCGCCTCCGTAAGCTCGGCAAACGGGATATCGGCATCCAGCCGTACAACCAGTCCATATTTATTGCTTTTGATTATTACCGGACTATTTTTCATTGCTACACCACTCTTTTTTGCTTAGTCAGTTCTTGCACCGCTGATCGCGCCATTGTAGGAGGCGTGATCGGTGATCAGCTCATCTTTGTCTTTCAGATCGAAGATGTACTGTATCATATCTTTTGCAAGCAGCGCAGCCAGACCGGACGAATATCCGTTTGTGATACGGCAGGCGATCGCGATCTGCGGCTCGTCAAACGGCGGCTCGGTACGCCCGATTCCTCGGCGGTACCGGTCTTTCCTGCCATTTCAATACCGACATCCTGGATATACGTATTATTTTTTACCATCAGATTCATGCCGGTATTGATCGCGTTCCAGAGATAATCGTCCGCTTCCACATAACCGTGAACTGTCGGATTCTGTTCCAGAACAGTGCGCCCCTCGGAATCGGTAATCTTATCCAGCAGCGTCAGGTCGTAGCAGGTACCGCCGTTGGCGATCGTCGCCACGTATCTTGCAAGCTGTATGGTCGCGTAGGCGTGGCGTCCCTGTCCCATTGCGGAGGGAGCCATTGCGTTATCAGAAATCTGCGGGGTGCTCTCATCCATCTCAATGCCGGTCTCATCGCCGAGCCCGAACATTTCGGCATACTTTGTCAGCTTGGCGATACCGGTGGCATCGTCCATATTACCGTCTGCATCACCCACATCTCCCAGGCGCAGACCAATGGTGTTGAAGTAATAGTTACAGGATTCCTGCAGTGCCGTCGTGAGCGTCAGCGTTCCGTGATACCCCGGATAGATCCAGCAGTTGATCGGCGGGTCAACGTCCTCAAATTTACCGGTACAGTTGACCGCCTCGTCCACGCCGATCACGCCCTCCATGACGCCGGCAACGCTTGTTACCATTTTAAAGGTAGAACCGGGCGCTGTCAATTCCTGTGTTGCTTTGTTGTAGAACGGGCTGGAGGCGTCGGATACCAGCTCCGCGAAATATTCCTCGTCCATATCGTTTGCAAGCCGGTTGTTATCGTAGCCCGGATAGGTAACGACCGCCAGCGCATTGCCGTTGTTCGGATCCACCACCACAAGCGAGCCGGAGCACGGCGCCACCGCAAATTTGGAAGGCGGGATTTCCAGATAATATACCTTCTCGCGGATGAAGTCGTAGGCTGAAATGCTGCCGTCCTGCAGGCCGCTGTATGACGCCTCGTCCATCTCCAGAACACCCTGGTCGAATAACAGACGGCAGAGCGTCTGCGGGCTTAACGTGTCGTCCTCCACCATGTAGCGGTAGACGGTTCTGCTGAAGGCGCGGTCATCGGCGATATATTCCTCCAGATAATCGCAGAGGTTTGTAAAAATCTCGTCCGAATCCCAGAACTCGCTCTCCTCCATAATGCCGGAAACGTCCAGCCAGTCCTTTGAGATCGCATAAGTCAGATATTCCTTTAAGCTGATGCTCTCGTCGTTCGTCCAGGCAATATAGGTGTCGTCCGTTTTGTCGATCGAATCCGTTTTCAGGATGCCAAGCTCCGGCAGCGTTGTGTCCACAAGGTAGGACATGTAGACCTGCATCGGCGTATCCAGTTCACTGTACGGGCGCGGCGAATCAGAGAGAAGCTCGGCAAGCAGATCGTCGAAAATCTCTTCTTCCCGTTTCCGGAGCATCTGGTGAACCTGCTGCTCCAGCTCCGTCGCCTCGCCGGATTCCATATGGGAGACGCTCAGTATATTATTTTCAAAAAGCGCATAGTACAGCTCGTACACCGGAATAACAATGTCATCCGTGCTGACAGACTTGTTGTCAAATTCTTTTAGATCCAGTGTTTTATCATAAATGATACCGGCGATATACTGCTCAAGCAGATGATACGCGGCCTCCTGGTAATCTGATTTGATCGTGAGGTACAGGTCATTTCCTGCCTGCGGCTCTACGGCGGAATCCTCCTGCAGCACCTTTCCGAGGTTGTTTACATAGACTACCTGCTTGCCGTCGGTACCCTGAAGCTGCGTCTCAAAGTACGCCTCCAGACCGACCTTTCCAACGATATCGTTGATATCGTACACCTCTCTGCCAAGCTCCTCGTTGAGGGAGTCGATCTCCTCCGCGGAAATCTGTCCGGTATAGCCGATGATATTGGAGTAATACGGGCTGTTGTTGTAGACACGGATAGAGCTTTCAATCACATCCACGCCGACATAATAGCCCTTGCTCTCCATCAGACTGGACATCGACTGGTCGGAAATGTCGCGCGCGATCGTGGTGGAGACATATTTCTGGTAGCTGTTCTGGTTGATCGCACTGCGCATCGCGATCATTTTCAATTGGTCTTCTTTGGAAATGTTCTGCACAAGCCCGTATTCCGCCAGCAGCTCCGCCGGGTAATCCGCCAGCGTAGTGACGCCGTACATGTCGCTGCCGCCGAGCCGTCACCGCCGCTTCCTCAGACGTCAGCACCAGCGTAGAATCGACTTCCTCGTCCTCCGGCATGGTGGTGTACGGCTTTCCGTAGGCGTCCGCTTTAAAGCGCAGCAGGCTGTAGCCGCTCTTTGAGAAGGAATATTCTCCCGCATCGTCAAGCTCAACGGCAAAATCACCGGTATAGACATCGTCGCCGTTTGCGTATAAAATCTGCATGATCTGGTAGAGATAACCGTTGATCGTCAAATTGCGCACGTCGCTCGCATACAGGTATTCATCGGTATTCGTCACGGAATTGCGGTAATTTCTGCCTTCGTAGCTGCCGACATCCTGGAACGTCACCTCATACGCAAGCTTGTTGTATGCGATCAGCTTGCCGTCGCTGTCGTAGATACAGCCGCGTGTGCTCGGAATCGTCGTTTCCTTGCGGATCTGCGTGGTGAAGCTCTCCTGGTAGGTCTCGCCGTTGACGATCTGCAGGTCAAACAGCCTGCGCACCAGCACACATGCAAGCGCTACAAACAGGACACTGAGAATCAGCATCCTGGAATTTAACAATATTGCAACTCTTTTTCGAAAACGTTTAAACAAAACTGCCTACACTCCTTTTGTCCATTTTTTCTAGTTTCTGGTTCAGCAGCAGGAAAATGCGGTAGCAAATAATCGTGAGAAGGATCGTATAAATCATTTCCGGCAGGATAATGCGCCGAATGTAGTAAAACAGGTCTATTCTGCCGCGCAGGAGAAATTTTGTGATGTAAAAGAGACAGCCATACACAAAATCGCCTGCCGCCGTTAAAAGCACGGGCATCTTGATGTCCTCGTCATAAAAGATATGATAGCAGTAACCGCTGAAATATCCGATAAACATATAGACGAAGGCACGCAGCCCGATAAACAGATCCGGCAGCATAAGATCGGTAAGAAGTCCGCACACAAAGCCCAGGAGCAGCCCGGAGCGCTTTCCGCGCATCAGACCGAAGGAAACCGTGAAAACGACCATCAGATTCGGCGTGATGGAGGCGATGGAAACCGCCGGGAGCAGCGAACACTGCAGCAGCAGGCAGATCAGCATGGTGGCAAACAGAATCAGTTTTGTTCTCATTGCACTGCCCTCCTATTCTGCGGTCTGCTTCAAATTCTTGATGACGAGCACTTCCTTGATCGACTTAAAATCGACGACCGGAGAGATATAGCCGGATCGCGTCAGATTGTTGGAGTCGGTATGGATCTCGCTGATGTAACCGATCAGAATGCCCGGAAGGAACTTGTCGCTGATGTTGGACGTCACGACCGTATCCCCGACCTTGGCCTTGGAGTCCGGATCGTTCAGCTTTACGAGATTTACCCGGCCCTCGTCAATCAGCGAGAGGTCGCCTGCAATGATACAGGTGTCGTGTGTCTCGGAGATCTCCGCGCTCACATTGCTGTAATCGTCGATGATCGCGCGTACCCTTGCGTAATTCGGACCGACCTCCGTGATGATGCCGGCAAGCCCGGCTCCTGCGATAACGTTCATATCGACTGCAAGCCCGTCGTCCGCGCCCTTGTCGATCGTGAACATACTGAACCAGTTCCCGGCATTCTCTCTGGAGATCACGCGGGCACCGACCTTCTCATAGCTCTCGTACTTGTGGTCGAGGGCGTAGAGGTCGCGCAGACTGTTCAGCTCCTCGCGATCCTGCAAAAGCTGCGTGTTTTCCACGGTAAGCTCGTCCACCTGTGCCTGCAGCTTCTCGTTTTCCGCCGCCAGGTTCAGATTATCCTCGAAATAATCCATCCTGTCGGAAAGCCAGCCGCCCACCTGGTTGACACCGGACTGCAGCGGCGTCAGCACGTATCCTGCCGCGTAGTTGAGCGGATTAACCGAAAAGTCAAGCACAAAGCTCAGTATAATGATGATGCCGCTGACAATGGAAAGAATAAACAGCAGCGTTTTACTCTTTATGTGATGGTTCTTCATAGCTACCTCTGCGTTGTAAGTATTTTATATCGTCGTTCCGGTAAGATCCTTCAGCGAAAACGTACACTCTGAAAGTTCCGGATGGTTCATGATCGTCTGTATGCCGTGCAGGGTGGTAAGCCCCGGCTCGCGCACCATGGAAATCGGGATATTAAGCTCCTGGCGCATATAATCGGACAGGTTTGGAATCAATGAGGTACCGCCCGTAAGACAAAGTCCTGCTTCCAGGATGTCGTGATAAAACTGCGGCGGGAGACGGTCTATGATTCCGCAAAGCTCATCGGCGATTGTTTTTATTGTACCCGTAATGGCACAGCTGACTGCCATGGATGTAATTTCCGCGCTGACAGGAACTCCGGAAATGGTGCTGATCCCGAATACCGTGATGGAATCCGCCGGGCCGTCGATCATATAGGAAAGCCGGTTTTTCAGAACCGCCGCCGTTTTCATGCCGATGTTCAGGTGATACATTCGCCGCACCATGGTGGCGATATCTTCATCCAGCGTATGTCCGCCGATCGGAAGCGTTTTGCTGAGCAG
>CABRSG010000148.1 GCA_902473545.1 uncultured Lachnospiraceae bacterium
GCGACAAGAATAAAAATGAGAGCCGCATCCGCTATCTGGAGCGGATGCTGAAGACAGCGCACATTGTATCAGATGTATCCACGGACGGCGAGGTCGGGCTGAACAATATGGTGGAGGTCTATTTTGAGGACGACGATGAGACGGAAACCTACAAAATCGTGACCTCCATCCGCGGCAACTCCATGAGCGGCAAGATCAGCATCGAGTCGCCGATGGGCAAGGCGCTGCTCGGAAAAAAAGAGGGCGACCGCGTCTATGTAAAAGTAAATGAAAATGCGGGCTATTATGTGGTGATCAGATCTGTGAAAAACACCACGGAGGACGCAGACGACAAAATAAGAGGCTTTTAGAGCCTCTTATTTGTTGCCCTGCATCCGAAGGGAGCTGCCGGTGGCAGGTTCTGTAGGTGAAAAATATTTTTCAGATCCATCCCCCGTCCAGCGTGATGATCTGTCCGGTGAGATAATTATGACCGCTGCAGAGCGATACCGCAAGCTCGGCGACCTCCTGCGGCTTGGCAAAGCGTCCGGCGGGAATCTCATCTGTCAGAGCCGCGCGTTCCTCAGTACTTAAAAAGCCGTTCATTTCGGTATCGATCACGCCGCAGGCGATTGCGTTTACCTGGATATTGCTGGGGGCAAGCTCCTTTGCAATCGCTTTCGTGAAAGCGTTGACGCCGCCCTTGGAGGCGGAGTACGCCACCTCGCAGGAGGCGCCCGCCATGCCCCAGACGGAGGAGATATTAAGAATCTTCCCTGCGTGACGCTGCAGCATCAGCGGGATCGCCAGGCGGCTTGTGTAAAACACGGAGCTTAAATTTGTCCGGATCAGATGGTCCCACTCCTGAGGCGTCATGTCCGTCAAAAGACCGTGCCAGGAGATCCCGGCATTGTTGACGAGGACATTCAATCCGTCCGTTTCCCGGCGGATCTGCGCAAATACCTGCTCCATCCGGAAAGCGTCTGCGGCGTCCGCTGCGAAGGTACGGCAGTGGATGCCAAAGCTGTGCTCCAGCTCCTTTTTTAATTCCAGGAGCAGCGCTTCGTTCTTCCGGCAAGTGAGAAATAAATCGTAACCCTGCGCGGCGAAGGCGGCGGCAAGTGCACGCCCGATGCCGCGGGAGGCGCCGGTAATACAGGCTGTTTTTCGTTCCATAGGGCGCTCCTTACAGCGTATTGACAAATTTCAAAAATGCTGCGCGACCTTCATCGGTACATTTGTAGACGCCGGCATGTTCCAGAACCTGCATAAATACATGCCCGATCTCTGCGTGCAGAATATCCATCACATTTTCTTTTGTGATCTTCTCATATTTCGGAAGGAACTCGTCTACCCAGTCGGCGTGCTTTTCAAGGTCGGCGTGAGAGCGGACGTCTTTGCCGGATACCAGATATTCGGCGAGCAGCTCCATCTCTGCTTTCAGTCTTGCCGGAAGTACGGCAAGTCCCATAACCTCGATCAGACCGATGTTTTCTTTCTTAATATGATGCAGCTCTGCGTGCGGATGGTAGACGCCGAGCGGGTGCTCGTCCGTGGTAATGTTGTTGCGAAGTACCAGATCCAGCTCGTAATCTTCCCCGCGGCGGCGTGCGATCGGCGTGATGGTGTTGTGCGGTTCGCCGTTTGTCTCTGCGAAGATGAAAGCGTCCTCGTCGGTATAGCCCCGCCATGCAAGCAGGATGTGGTCGGCGAGGTCGATCAGACGGTCTTTATCTGCACAGCGCAGACGGATCACGGACATTGGCCATGCCACAATGCCGGCCTTTACATCATCATATCCCTTGATGGAGATTTCCTGCTCCACCGGAGCCTTTGCCATAGCAAACTCATAGTGACCGCCCTGGAAGTGGTCGTGGCTCAAAATAGAGCCGCCTACGATCGGAAGATCTGCGTTGGAGCCGACAAAATAGTGCGGGAACTGACCGACAAAATCCAGCAGTTTGCCAAAGGTGGCGCGCTCGATCTTCATCGGGACGTGCCGGGAATTGAACACGATGCAGTGCTCGTTGTAGTAAACGTAGGGCGAATACTGGAAGCCCCACTGACTGCCGTTGATCGTTACCGGGATAACGCGGTGGTTCTGGCGCGCCGGATGGTTGATTCTTCCTGCGTAGCCGACATTCTCCATGCAGAGCAGGCATTTCGGATAACCGCTCTGCTTTGCGAGCTTGGCTGCCGCGATCGCCTTCGGATCCTTCTCAGGTTTTGAAAGGTTGATGGTGATATCCAGCGTGCCGTATCTGGTATCGGTGGTCCACTTCACATCCTTGCAGATGCGGTAGCGGCGGATGTAGTCGGTATCCTGGCTCAGCTTATAAAAATAGTCGGTGGCTGCAGCCGGAGATTCGTTGTAGAGATCCCAGAATTTTTCCACGACCTCGTGCGGGCGCGGAGTCAGCAGCCCCATCATTTTTGTGTCGAACAGGTCGCGGTAAACGACGCCGTTTTCCTGCAGGATGCCTTTTTCATATGCATAGTCTAAAAGGTTACACAGCGTTTTCTCCAGGCAGATTTCCCGGGAGCTTTCCGCGGGCGCTTCGTATTCCTCCAGATGAAACAGCTCCAGCAGCTCATTGACGGCATAATTTTTATCTGCTTCGGTAATCAGACCGCACCGGATACCATAGGTGACCAGATCGGCGATATCATTATAAATCATGGCGATGCCCTCCCTCTTTGTAATAAAAGAAGTATAGCACATTTTTATATGCAAGAAAATACAAATATTTTGGTTCTTCTGTACCATTTGCACAGGGCTTGTCGGCACTTTTCAATTTTTTACAAAAAAGGACGAATTTTCTCTTTTATTATTGGTGAAATTGGTGTATGATTGTAACATGACAAACGTATCGGGGTGAAGGACATGATTTCAAATCAAATTTTGCAAAATACGGTAGAGGGAATCAAGCAGATCAGCAGAGTGGATGTCGGGATTATCGACACGGAGGGCAATGTGCTGGCGTCGACGTTTGACGAGGTGGGGCAGTATGTGGACTCGGCGATGCTGTTTGTTAATTCCCCGGCGGACAGCCAGGAGCTTCAGGGTTACCAATTCTTCAAGGTGTACGACGATGCGCAGCTTGAATATATCCTGCTGGCGAGCGGAAGCAGCGACGATACCTATATGGTCGGAAAGATGGCTGCGTTTCAGGTGCAGAACCTGCTGATCGCCTACAAGGAGCGCTTTGATAAGGACAATTTTATCAAAAATCTTCTGTTGGATAACCTGCTTCTCATCGACATCTATAACCGCGCGAAAAAGCTTCATATCGAGACGGAGGCGCGTCGGGTGGTTTTTATTCTGGAGACGGATCATGAGAAGGACAGTGCATCCCTGGAGAGCGTGCATATGTGCCTTGGCAATAAGGCGAAGGATTTTATCACGGCGGTAGATGAAAAGAGCATCATTGTTGTGAAGGAGCTGTCGCCTTCGGACGACTATGCGGAGATGGAAAAGGTTGCCGCGCAGATCATAGGCAGTCTGGAAGAAACGAAGCGCGAGCATGCCCATATCGCGTACGGAACGATTGTGGGAGAGATTCAGGAAGTATCCCGCTCCTACAAGGAAGCGCGGATGGCGCTGGATGTCGGCAAGATTTTCTTCGACGAGCGCGATATCATTGCGTACAGCTCGCTTGGGATCGGACGGCTGATCTATCAGCTCCCAATGCCTTTGTGCAAAATGTTCATCAAGGAAATCTTTGACGGAAAGTCGCCGGACGATTTCGATGAGGAGACGCTCACCACCATCAATAAGTTCTTTGAGAATAGCCTGAACGTTTCTGAGACCTCCAGACAGCTCTACATCCATCGCAACACGCTTGTATACCGCCTGGATAAGCTTCAGAAGAGCACCGGGCTGGATCTGCGCGTATTTGAGGACGCGATCACCTTCAAGATCGCGCTGATGGTCGTAAAGTACATGAAGTATATGGAGACAATGGAGTATTAGCAGCCGGCATGAAAACAGCAGCTGCCGCATAAAATAACAGGGAGAAATTGTGTGGGGGATTTGAGCTGCTCAGATTCCCCTTTTTGCGGAGAATATTATGGAAAATGAAAATCTCGACGATGAAATGAAAATACGGACTGAAAAGAAGCAGGAAATGGATCATCTGCCGGAAGAGGCGGGGCATCTGGCAGAAGATGCCGCGGAGATGGAGCGGGCGGAACGAAAAAATCGCGACAGCTTTTTCATTCACGGGATGCTCTGCGGCGTTCTGCTCACGCTGCTCTGCATTGCGCTCGCGTTGGGCTGGTTCCGCTTTAGGCTGATAAAGCGGCTCTCCGCGCAGACGGAGACTATCACGCAGGAGGAAGCCGGCAATCTGGATTTGGATACCGGTGCGATGAGCAGTAAGATTCTGGAGATACAGGAAGTCATCAATCGGTATTTTATGGGCGAGCCGGATGGAGAGCTTGTGGAGGAGGAGCTTTACAGCGGAATTTTAGAGGGGCTGGAGGATCCATATGCCGCGTACTATTCCGCCGAGTCGCTGAAAACCCTGGAAGAGTCGACAAGCGGGGAATATTCCGGCATCGGCGCGCTGCTCGCGCAGGACCCGGAGACAGGGGCGATCTCAGTTGTCACCTGCTTTGCGGACACTCCGGCGGCAGAGGCGGGAATGCTTCCGGGAGATGTGGTAACGGCAATTAACGGAGAGAAAACGGACGGCATGGATCTGACGGAGCTGGTTTCCCGTATCAAGACGGAAGAGGGAGAGACAGTAACCTTGAACATTCTGCGTGAAGAGGAGGAACTGGAGCTTTCCGTAGAGCGGCGGGAGATTCAGATCCCGACGGTTTCCGCGGAAATGCTGGAACACCGGATCGGCTATCTGCAGATCACGGAATTTGACGACGTGACGGTAGAACAGTTCAGGACGGCGCTGGCGGATCTGGGGACGCAGGGAATGGAAAAGCTGGTGATCGATCTGCGCGACAATCCGGGCGGTACGCTGCAGTCTGTCTGCGATATCCTGGAGGAGCTGCTGCCGGAAGGGCTGATCGTTTACACAGAGGATAAATACGGGAAGCGCACGGAATATTATGCTTCCGGAGAGCATGCTTTCGATAAGCCGTTGGCGGTGCTGATCAACGGGAACAGCGCCAGTGCGTCGGAGATATTTGCAGGAGCGGTGAAGGATTATGGGATCGGAACCCTGGTTGGCACGACGACCTTTGGGAAGGGCATTGTGCAGCAGATATTCGGACTGTCCGGCGGTACCGGCATGAAGCTGACGGTGGCGAAATACTATACGCCGAGCGGAGCTGACATTCACGAAAAAGGTATTGAACCCGATGTGGAGGTTGAGCTTTCTGAGGATATGAAAAACCAGCTCAACATTGAAAAGGAAAATGACGATCAGCTTCAGGAGGCGCTTCGCATTTTGGAGGAATAGTCTGGTTTTATGGGAGAAGATTGGCAGAAAAATCCGGACACAGCTTTAGGAATTCCGCAATTTCCTTCGGAGGGAGCGTTTCCAGATATGTTTTGAAAAATTCTGCATCGCTCATGCAGGCGAAGCGGCGGAGCTGTTCTGCGATAGCGTCCGGATGTCTGATTTCCATAGATTGTGGCTCCTTTCCTGAATATAGTTCTATTTTAGTCTAAATAAGTCTAAAAGTAAATAGAGAGGTCCATAAAAAAAGAAATTGAAATTATGAGAAGAATGTGATACGGTATAAAGATAAGGAGTGTGGGGAAAACCGATTTTCAGGAGATTGATATACAGGATGAAAAGAAAGCAGCTTTGGAAGAAAATATCATATATTGCTGTTTCAGGAATGCTTGCTGTATCCGTACCGGCAGCAGCGGTGCGGGTACCGGTGTCGGCTGAGGAAACAGAGGGACAGGAGACGGTAAAGCAGGAACGGGAGCAAAACGCGCAGCCGCTGCAGACGGAAGCTTTGCAGACGGATCCACCACAGA
>CABRSG010000149.1 GCA_902473545.1 uncultured Lachnospiraceae bacterium
GATCAGCTGGCCAGCAAAATATCCCTCGGGCCGCTTAAAGGTGCTTCCGGCGCTCGGATATTCGAGCGGCTGTTTTGTGACGCGCCTCTCCTTCAGCTCCTCCATGCGCGCCGCAATTTCCGCGCGCACGCCGCGCTGCAGGGAAAGCTTCGCCTCCGTCACCACGTAGCCTCTGCGGGCAATGATGCTTGTGCGGTAGCCCATCTCCAGCTCACTGTTTGCCAGGGTAAGAAACGCCCCGTTTTCGTCCAGCACCGTCACCTCGGAAACGACGTCCTTCATCTCGCCGCCGTAGGCTCCGGCGTTCATCACAACGGCTCCGCCGATGGTCCCCGGAATCCCGGCTGCAAATTCAAACCCGGTAAGCTCCGCATCAAGAATGCGCTTTGCCGCCAGAGAATTGATCACGCCCGCCTGCAGCGTCACCGTCTCTCCTTCTATAACTATATCCTGGAAATTCTTAAAAAGCTGGATAACCACTCCGCGCACACCCTTATCTCCCACCAGAAGGTTGCTTCCGTTGCCGATGATATGCCACGGCACCTGCTCTTTCCGGCAGAAGTCGATCGCCGCGGCAAGTTCCTCCCGGCTGTGCGGCAGCACAAAGTAATCCGCCGGGCCGCCGATGCGAAAGGTTGTGTGCCTGCTCATCGGCTCCTGCTCACGCACGTTTTCCGCTCCTGCTATCTCGCATAATCTCTGATAAATCATAAAAACCTCCCTTTAAACCGCAGCCTGGGCAAGCTGCTCCTTCTTTTCTCCGCGCGCCTGCAGTCTGCCCTCCACGTAGCAGCTCAAAAGAAACAGCGCCACGCAGATCAGTGACAGAATGCTTCCCAGCCACAGTCCCGCAGGGGTGAATGTCATGGAAATTTCATGGTCGCCCGGCTGCAGATCCAGCCCCATCAGTGCCTCACCCACGCGGTATGTTTCCGTCTCAACGCCGTCGACAAGCACCTTCCATCCCTCATCATAGGGGATCGTCAGGAGCAGCGTGCCCGCCTCATCCGCATGGATCGTCCCGGAAAGCTGATTGCCGGATTCCTGCACATTTTCAAGCTGATTTGCCGCCAGCTTCTCATAGACAGCCTGGTACTCCTCATCCGTGCAGGTATAGACGCGCACCGGCACCGGCGACTCCTTTCCTTCCTTATATTTAATGGTGATATTCGCCTTGCTCGCCTCGCTCTCCTCTGTAACCGTACCGAGATTAAAGACGTTTTTCGTATAATTATTGATGGTCTTTTCGTACTGCGGCGTCTTGATGGTGATACTCCCCACATTCTCCGTGAATTCAATGTACGTCTGCTCTCCCGGATGCAGGCGGATGATATAGGTCGGTCCCTCCTCCAGGGAGTACGCCTCGCGCAGCGTGTAGAAGAAATCCACACCGGTCGCAAGCACAGCAAAATCATCCTGCACCTTCATCGGCAGCCGGTCATTGATATCCCAGTTTTTGATATCCGTGGAAACCATGAAGCCGACCGACAGCGCTCCCTCGTTCTTATAAAGTGTGAGCGGCTCCTCATAATCCACCTTTTCCATCTGGTATAGCGTGTCGCCGCCCGATTTTGAAACGACGTAGCGGATACCGAACACATCGTTGAACAGCTTTGTCACGCCGTTGTAACCGGTCTTGTTTGTGCGCGCCTCCATGCCGATGCTGCGGCACAGATTGACAGTCGCCTCCGGCATCGTCGAGGAAAACAGCACCAGTCCGTTTGCGCCCATAAACATATTTTCGTTGCGCATCCGCTGGCTGTCGATCTCGCTGCGATAGAAGCCGTCGTCGCCGTCCTCCTGCCGTGCGATCATCGTCTGATACGCCTTCTGCTCATCCACATAGGTACTTCTGCCGACGGTTCCGTTCATGCAGACGCCGTAAATGCCGGTAGCGGCCATTTCCGCCGACATCAGCGTGATCAGTATGGTTTTCACCACGGCAAAGCCGCGCGCAAGCCCCTGCAGAAGGAGCAGCAGAATGCCGTACACTGCAAGCAGCGAGAGCGTGGTCACATAAACATACCACTCCCGCTCTCCGACATTTGCGTACATACAATATGCCGCAAAGGCAACCGGAATGATCCAGGACAGTGCCAGCCGCCAGACATCAAGCCTGCGGATATGACGAAGAGCGTCGAAGCCCATCACCAGGATCAGACCGATGTAAATAAACGCGAAGCGGTTCGGAAGACCGTTCTGCGTGTGGAAGCCGTGCCAGATAAAATTCAGCATATTAAAATTCATGCTTAAAAGCAGCAGCCCCGCCAGCACGACCTTAGACAGTCGCTCCTTAAAGCTTAATTCCTTATCTAAAATATATAATATTACCAGAATTAAAATGATCACGCCGCAGTAAATATTAACGCCTGACTGATCATCATAAATATTGATCGGCTCGGCCAGCGCAAAATGGCCGGTCCACTGTGTGATGCCGTCGGTGTAGAATTTAATTTTCGACGGAAAACTGCCGTCCGCCGACTCCGTCATTCCAAGCGCAAGGTACGCCGGAAGCAGAACCAGCGCCGCCATGCCGCCGCCAAGAAGCGCATACCATGCAAAGCGCAGCCCGGAAACAAAAAACCTTTTCATTTCAAACTTCCGCGCCGCGATCCAGTTTACCAGAAAATACAGGCAGGAAAACAGGCACAGCATATAGCCGATATAGTAGTTGCAGTACACGCCGTAGAACAGGGCGCCCGCAAACAGCTTTCCGCTCTTTCCCGCACAGATGCGCTCGATGCCCATCATCACAAGCGGGAGCACCATCACGCTGTCCAGCCACATGATATTAAAGTAGTAGCCGATCATAAAGGCGCTGAGGGCATACATGCAGGCAAACGGAATCGGCAGGTAGTCTCTCCCCTCGCCGCGCTCGGAAAGATACCAGGCAAACGCCGCCCCTGAGAGGGCGATCTTCAGCAAAATAAGGTATGCCATGAAATCCATGACATGCTCCATGGAAACCGCCGTCAGCAGAAAATTAAACGGACTTGCCAGGTAGTAAGCAAGCGTCGCCCACATATTATAGCCAAGTCCGCCGCCGAAGGAATACAGAAGTGACTCGCTGTTTGTCAGCTTCTGCTGGAAATCCGTGAAAAACGGCAGGTACTGGTGCAGGGAATCAATGATCAGCACGCCGTGATCGCCGAACGGATACACCCCGTTGGCAATATAGGCGATCAGCATCGTCACTGCCGGAATCGCAAAGGATATCCCGATACACTTCTTTTTGCGCATGGCGATCCGCCGCCCCTGATAGCTGTATTCCGTCTTTTTCTCCTTAAATACAAACACCTTGCTGAACACAAAATTCAGCGTCAGCACCACAAACTGGATCAGAAGCTTCGCCAGCATATCGTTCATGCCCCAGACGCTGCTTAAAAGCACCGTGCCAAAGATTTCGATAAACATGGTGATCGCACGCATTCCGACAAAGCTTGCCATCTCAGCGAGCAGTTCGCGCACACCGTGCGTCCTGCTCTCAAATACGAAAATCTTATTCACCGCATAGGCAAATAAAATCGACAGCAGGATGGAAAAAAAGTTCGCCTTTGTGACGTCCACGGAAAAAAGCGTCCGCAGAATAAAGTAACTGACAAAGTTTACCCCCGTGGTGCATCCCCCGAAGAAGATGTAGCGCACGACCTTGTTATAGTATAGCTTTTCGATAAATTCTGACATTCTCTCGACTCCTCATTTGCCTTCCGCTTTCCCGCCAAGCGTGCGGTCCAGGCAGAAGGAATAAATCAGCTTTTCACTGACCGGAAGATGCATAAGGCGCATCAGCGCGGTCTCATAATAGTCTAATTGTACCGCATATTTGCGGTAGAGGGAAGATGCTTCTTCAGATTTCACAAAATCCGTCTTGTAATCGACCAGCACAAGGTGCCCGTCCTCAACAAAATAGGCGTCGATGATTCCCTGGATAAGCACCTGGCTGCCAAAGTCCCACTCCGGACGGATATCCCCCGCCGGAACGGAAAGCACAAACTGCTGCTCGCGGAAAAGCTCTCCGCGCACTGCCGCCTGCGCCATCCGCCGCGCCAGCGGATGCTTTAAAAAAGCAAGAATTTTTCTGTGGATAATCAGCTCCGCCTCGTCCGCCTTTAAGTGCCCCGCCCGCTGCAGGCGGCTGATTTCCGCATGTAAAAGCTCCGGCAGCTTTTCCTGCCTGCCGTTATCCGCAAAGAGCGTAAAATCCAGACACTCCATCAATTTATGATAAATGGTTCCGCGCGCCGCGCCCGACACCTCGCTTTTCTCCTTTAAAAATTCCGGAATCAGCGGAACCGGCGGCAATTCCTCGTACAGCGCCGCCCCATCCTCGCGCTCGTCAAACTGTGCAAACTTTTTCAGCTCCGAGACGCTCACCTTCGCCGGAATCCTTCCCTCCTTCCCGTAAGCATAACAGAAAGAGAGATTTTCTGCAAGCCGCTGCGCCGCTTTCTTATCAAATACCGCCTCCGGCGAGAGCGACAGCAGCTCCTCCTTTGTCATATGAAGCGTTTCCCGGCACTGCTTCTCTGCTCCGACCAGCTCCTGCACCTTTATCCTTTTTACCTGGCAGAAAATTTCCCGCGAAAACAACGGGTGCCTGTGGTCCTGGTACATGCCATATTCCTCCGCCAGCGGCGCAAAGCACTGATTGCGCAGCAGCGACGGGATCAGCCAGTCCAGATAAGTCGCCGCGTGCGCACGCTGCGTAAAGGGAAGCACGACATCTGCTCTCCGGCAGACCTGCCCCCACTTCCGGAGCTTATCCTCCAGCTTTGCGACGGTTCCCGTCAGGATCAGCTTTTCTTTGGCGCGCGTAAGTGCCACATAGAGAACCCGCAGCTCCTCACCGAGATTTTCCTGCACTGTATATCTTTTTATAAAGCGCTTTAAAAGCGTGGCGCTCCGCGTGCGCAGCTCCGGGTCCACCCGGTCGCAGCCGATGCCGAAATCCGCATTCAGCACCACACTCCCGCGCGCGTCCGACTGATTCATCTGCTTGCCCATTCCGCAGACAAACACGATCGGAAATTCCAGTCCCTTACTCTTGTGGATGCTCAAAATACGCACAGCGTTTCCCTGCTCCCCGGTCGCAGCCTCACCAAAATCCACATCGTACCTGTGCAGGTTCTCAATGTAGCGCACGAAGTTGTACAATCCCCGGTAGCTTCCGCTCTCGTAGGCGATCGCTTTCTCCACCAGCATAGCAAGATTTGCCCTGCGCTGGCTGCCGCCCGGCATCGCCGCGGCGTAGGCTGCATAGCCTGTTTTTTCATAAATATACCACAAAAGCTCGTGGATCGGCGTGTAGACGGCTCTTCTGCGGAAATCCGCCAGCATCGCGAAAAAGTCTGCCAGAGATTCCTCCTGCATACACGCCTCATAAAACGGCAGCCGTGGATGGGCACTGCGGATGGCGGCAAGCTCGCCGCCGGAAAGCCCTCCGATCGGCGAGTGCAGCACTGCCGTCAGCGGAATGTCCTGCTGCGGATTGTCGATGATGCGAAGAAGCGAGAGCACCGTCTGCACCTCGGTAGTGGAAAAATAGCCGGTGCGCGAGCCGGTATGTGCCGGAATATCCATATCCGTCAGCACCTTCGCAAACGGTTCCGCCCAGCCCTGGATGGTGCGCAGCAAAATAACGATGTCGCCGTACTGCGCAGTCCGGTAGGCGCCCTGCTCCTTATCCCACACAAGCTCCTTTCCCACAATTTCACGGATCTTCTGCGCGACAGCTGCAGCCTCCAGTTCCCGCGACGATTCCTCCGGTTTTTCGTCCTCCTCCGTCGTATCCGCCTCGATCAGCAGTACCTCGGTATCCCGGAAAGCCGCGTCGTCTCCGGGCGCGAACTCTGCTCCCGGATAGAGCGCCGCCGCGTCGTCATACTCCACATTGCCAAGGTGCTTTTCCATCATCTGCTC
>CABRSG010000150.1 GCA_902473545.1 uncultured Lachnospiraceae bacterium
AGTCCCTCATATATCAGACTAATACATCCAATACGGATATTTTCTCTTTAATTTCCTACAGTTACAGGAAGATACCGGAACCTGATCCCGACAGGTTTTACCGGCTTTTTCCCTCAGTTGCTTATCCATTTTCTTATCCGTTTTCTGCCAGCCGCCTTTCATTTCCCCAAGAATTTCGCGTAGTTATTGAGAACAAAAAATTTTCCGAAAAAATTCTGTTTTTTTCGGTTCTTTTCCTGTTTTTCCTCCGTACTGAACTCCCCTCGGCCATGATTCCTCCTGCATGGTCGGCGGGAGTTTTTTTCATATACGGCCCTTTCCCTCTTTCTCCTCGTCCGGACGAACAGTCACGCATCCGCGCCCCTCCTCCGGGGGTTCCGTACTTCGAGCAGACGCCGGAAGCCTCTCGGCACTGCCCTTGCGGTGATGCGTGATGCCCACGTTGAGTGATCCGTCAACTCGCCTCAAGAGGACTTTCCATTGAGGAAATAACCAAGCCCAGGAAAAACAAAAAAGCCATCGAGCGGCAACTCAACGGCTTCTATTGCAGAACAGTGTTCTTACGCACGTAACGTGAGAACAACGGTAGCCGGAAGGTTCCTCGTTGTCAACAACGAATCTGCTGTTTTTGTCTTTTTTCGGGCCGGGAGAAAGAAAAAATGGAGACGTTTGCCCCAAAGGGAAATATTCACGGCCCGATTCTGCCACAGTTTGTTTTGAGGAAGTCCATCACGTTCGGAGCAAAGACCATGTACGCGATTTTGTGTGACTATGCCGCCGATAAAGACCATTGCTGGCCTTCGCAGGCGACGCTTGCCAGAAGGCTTTCGTGCAGCATCAGCAGCGTCAAGAACTACCTTGCTGAACTTGTCAGGGAAAATCTCATTTTCATCAAGCGTGAGCAATACCGTTCTTCTGTTTATTATCTCTTGCGCCCTGAAGAATGTTCGGAAAAACAAGAGACAAAATCTGTATACCAACAGTCAAAATCTGGCTGTGATGAGGCAATTTCTGGCTACTTAACCAATCTTAGCAAACAAAGAAAAGAAAGAGATTCCCCCCTTTCCCCCCATGCGCCCGGTGAAACAGCTCCTGTTCCTGTTCGCCGCACATGCAAAGCGCCTGCGGCGGGGGGTGTGTCTTCTTCTTTGCCTGATTTTGAAAGCGTCTGGACGCTGTACCCCAAAAAGGAAGCCAAGGGCTTTGCCCGGATAGCCTGGCTCAAACTCTCCCGGAGCGGCCAGCTTCCGCCGCTGACGGGACTTCACGCGGCGATTCGACGATTCGCTGACTCGAAAAGCTGGCAACGCGAACAGGGCCGCTTTGTGCCGCACATGGGCAACTGGCTACGCGGTCAACGCTGGCTTGATCCGCTTCCTCCGGCGGAACAGGTGGAAGCCGCACAAGAACAATCAGCCATCCAGGCGCTTCGCGTCCGCAAAGAACAGGAACAGCGCATTCAGGCACAAAAAGACGCGGAAAAAGCGCGACTGCGGCCCCTGTTTGACGCCTTCGCGGCGAAATTTCCGCCCCTTGCCAACGATGCCCTGCCCTTCGGGCTCTGGCAGTACCTGCATTCCCAAAACCGTGCGCCTTTTGCGGATGACGTTCCGCCGGAGAACAGCCTGGGCATCATCGAATTTCTGAACGAGTTCAAACGCCGCCGTCAGACGGCAGATTTCCTCACGAAACGTCAACCGCTGAACGCCCGGCGCGAAGCCGGAACTCCCTGCCGTTCGGTGGGAGACATTTTGCGAAGCCTGCCTGTCTCATGCTTTTCCCCGGCGGGGAACAACCTGAACGCGCAGCGTTCGCTTACGCATAAAGGATTTGTCGTGAAAAAAACAATGTGTCTTCTGGTGCTGGCGGCTCTCTCCGGGCAACCGGCCTTGGCGAATGAGCATACGCCGCCCACAACGGATCAGCGAACCGTGGTTCTCGGACAGCCGGAAAATCAGCCGGGAAACGGGGCAAGCGCGAACACAGCGCCATCGTCCGGGGAAGCGACAAAAAAGGACGCGCAGCTCCTGTTTGAAGAATCCCTGCGGCAGATGATGCCGCTGGATCAGGGGCAGATTCGAATATGTGCAGGAAAATAGCGCTGTTATATCACTACTCACTCAACATGTGGTCCAATTGAACCTACAAAAACCTCATGATTCTTGCACGAAAAATAGATGCGAGCATTATAGTTTGGATCTCTCGCTGCCGGATCTGTGCTGTTCGAGTCGCACGATGTTATCTTAAAGTGTGCAGAACAGAAAATTGCTTTCTCTTTGTTGGCAAAAACGAATGACAAATAATCTTCTTTGTCAGGGTTTCCTTGCTGTGATCCAGCTTTATCAAATCCAAACTTACCGGAAAAATCCGCACATACTAAATTTAAAGAACTTGGATGGGGATGTTTTTCCCAAAACTCTGCAAGGTGATCATTCATACACGACAGGTGGTACACAATCTTTCGCGGAATCTGTGTCAAAAAAGGTGAAATTCTTTCTTCACAACATTCGCTGAACACA
Organism: uncultured Lachnospiraceae bacterium; assembly: GCA_902473545.1. GTDB lineage: Bacteria > Bacillota > Clostridia > Lachnospirales > Lachnospiraceae > Marvinbryantia. The sequence goes on from CABRSG010000150.1 coordinate 2,520, forward strand.
AGATCGGGGAAGTACGCTTTAGCCCTGCGCATAAACTCTGTGGCATTTTCTGGATGATTCCCTAAAATCTGTCGTCGTACTGTAAGCCAACTATTTCTATCATATACCAACTCATAGGTTGCAAATTCAATATATTTTGTGTAATCCACTACCTTATTGCTGGAATCAAAAATTTTAACAATAATATGGCATTCTCTCTCATCTTTTGAAAAAAGAGTAAGTGGCTCTATTTCAGATAATTCAAAATCATCCTTTAGCTCTCCTCGGTTAAGAATTTGGCAAAGAAGCGCGTATCCATCCCTTTTTAAATGTCTCTGTGCAAATTGATAAATATCCTCACCATCAAACCTGGTGTCATCATATAATGAGATAGAAATTATTAATTTATTTTCTTCAACTGTATCATCAAGGATAAAAGCGACATCTTTAATAAAAGATTGAAAGTTGTTAATATAAGCGGCTTTATCTCCACTCGGCTCCATTTTTAACGAATCCGCATGTAGATAAAAATTAGCTCTCATTTAATTTTAGCTCCCAATCGTGCAATTTCTGCTAAATCATTCATCTCCTGATCAAAAAAACCATGAGGCCAATTATCGATTTCAGCATTGGAATTGATTTTAAGTTTTTCTATACTAAAATCTTTATCAAAAAAATATACATTTGCATCTTGGGTTGAAAGGTCACATTTATCCTTTAACATCTCCTTCCTAAAACCATTAACTATATGCTCACTATGAGTTTCTACGAAAAGTTGCACTCCCTTCTCTACAATTTTTGCAAGCAATTCAGTTAATCTTGATTGAGCTTGTCCATGTAGATGGGCTTCAGGATTTTCAATAATAACTATTGCGCCAGGTTTTGCAATTAACGCAGTTATCACTATAGAAAGTATATAACTATACCCAAAACCAACATTTATTTGGTTAAACTCTTTTGAGTTCTCAATTGCAAATTTTAAAGACAATATAGGACTCGCTTTCTCTCCATGCAAAGAAACCTTCCCAGTCTTATCACCCATTATGTATTGCATCCAGACAGGTACTAATTCTTTTAAAGATGACAACTGAGCAGAGGAATTGGGCGGATCCATATTTTGAATAGGAGCTTTAAATGAAGCCAATACATTAATGACATTAAATCCTGTAGGATAAACACGATGCAAATCAGGAACCTCACATTTGTCAGCATACTTGATAGGACCAATGCGATTCGCTGAAATATAATGGACATTTCTCAAAAGACCAATGAAACCAGTTGGGAAAGATGCACTAAATGTCTTTTCTTGTCTACATATGACCTCAGTATTATCATTGATTTTAGAGCTGACATCAAAAGCCTCACTACCATTGATCTTACAACTTTGGAGGGAGGCAACTTTTAGATCTTCATCGGACAAACAATAATCAAAAACTACAGATTTAAATTGCGTATCGTCAGTTTCTAAACCGAAAACTACAGTATCATTCATGTCGTCATACAAGATTTCATCAAAGTCTCCCAAATCAACCAAAGCACCACATAAGTGCAACTTATTCAAACTACCAGTGCCAAAATAAGCAGACTGAGATAAGAGGAGCAAACTCTGAATAACACTTGACTTACCCCTACCATTGTACCCCGCAAATATATTCAGCTTATTGCATTCAAACTTTTTATCCTCAAAACACTTGAAGTTCCTTAACCAGATGGATTTGAGCATAGTCACTAGCCTTTATGTGTCTTATACCATTTCCAAGTGTTTCCTGGCATCCAGCCGTTAATATCTACAGAAGAAATCTCAACTATAAAAAAAGAGTCACTTTTTCCCAAATACCCAGAGTCAATGATCCGATTCGTTAAATCGTCAATGTCCTCTTGAGCTTTAGTAGCAATCCACCACACATCACGAAGTACATGAATAGCATTTAACCCCAAATTCTGCTCTAAAAAAACAAAAAATTCGGAGTAATCCCTATCAGGGTTTCTCAATTCATAAGATATTTGATAGATCATTTATCCGAATCCATATATTTTCTTACTTTAAAATTAAAATAAGTTAAGAGAGTTTAAATAACTTGTCACCCATTGTCAATATCTCCCTCGCCTTTCCAGGGCAAAATCACCTAATCCGGCAACAAGTTGATATTACAAGAAAAATGCAGACACCAACAATTAAATCCCAACTCGCTATTATTCAATAATTTCAAAGAGTTTCAATTTTAGATGATTTTGCCCTGTCCGCCGCCCGCGAGGATGCCGCGCAGCGTGGACTCAAGGAAACGCCGCCTGCCGAAGCTGCCGCGCCGGTCTCGGAGCCGGACGGAAAAACCTTCCGCGAGCGGATCGGCAAAGCCGGGTTTCATCCAACAGGCAGCAATTTTTACGGCAAGAATGAACATTCCAAAACAATGGATGCGGGCGATGGCGGCATCTTCCAGATGCAGATTTTTCAAACCGCCGACAATCAGACAGGTTTGCGTGTTCAGTACGAAAAGTACAACCTGATCGACGGCTCGCGCACGGTCAACGCTCAATTCGGCACGCTGGATGAGGCGCTGGACTTCGTCGGCGGTTATCAGACGCCTGCGGAACGTCCGGCTGCTCCCGCGCCCGGGCAAACCGCAGGGTATGTACGCGGCATGGTATTTTCCCGGCCGCGAATGCGGTAAGCATCACCCGCCGGTCATATCGCGCGGGGTTACGGTGAACAAAAACACGTTTGTCACTTCAACCAATACAACAACAAGGAGTTCTCATGTCCGGTTTTATGTCCTCCAGCACAGCTTTGATAATCTGCAAGGCCGATTCCCCCGCCTCGCTTGATCTGGATGCCTTGCGTCAGCACGCTTTCACTCCCGAAATCGACGCGGACGGCAGGCGTTTCGGCTGGGTGGGCCTTGGCGATCCGCTGGATACCGACGGTTTTGAACTGGCGTCCGTGGATGCCCGCTTCATGGGCTTTTCCTTCCGGCTGGATACGCGCAAGGCGTCTGGAGCCGTCATCCGGCTTCAGCTTGCCGAAGCCGTGCGGGAGGAAATCGCCTCCGGCAAAAAGGTGGGCGGCAAGCGCAAAAAGGAACTGAAAGAAGCCATTACCGCCAAACTGACCGCCAGGGCGGAATTTGTGCCGTCTCTCATCGACTGCCTGTGGGATGTGGAAAAGGGACGCCTGTTTGTGGGATCGGCTTCCACAAAAGCCGTTCAGCCGATGCTGGAGTTGTTCAAGACCACGTTCGGCATTGACGTTACACCCATCACGCCTGCGGGGGATATGCCAAAGCTCTTTGCCGTCATCCTGCGCGGGGAAGGCTATCCGTGCGAAGGCTACACGCTGCATCCGATGGGTTCCGCCAGCCTGGCCGCTTCCGAACAGGCCGAGGAAAAAGCC